>NZ_CP076718.1:1575140-1733438 GCF_011682235.2 Rhodocaloribacter litoris
GACGCCGGCTGCGCTTCGCCTGCCGCCGCTCCACCTTCTGGCGCCGGCGCTCCACCTCCTCCCTGAACCCCTCCAGTTCGGCCCGGGCGGCGCGGGTGGCTTCGCGGGCGGCCTCGGCCTCCTTGATCTCACGGATGGTGCGTTCGATGCGGGCGTTGGCCTCCTGCAGTAGCCGCTCGGCCTCCACGGCCGCCTGCCGCCGGATGTTGTCCGCCTCGGCTCGCAGCCGCTCCCGCAGCGCCTCGTACTGCTCCTTCTCCGCCCGTGCCCGGGCCAGCTCCGCCTCGGCCTCGGCCAGCCGCTCGGCCAGCGCCCGGCTGCGCGCCTCGAACGTGGCGATGAGCTCTTCCATCGACACTTTCTGCTCGCCCACCAGGGCCCGCGCCCGCGCCAGCACGTCGGCGTCGAGGCCGATGCGCTCGGCGATCTCGAAGGCATAGGACGAGCCCGGCACGCCGAGCTGGAAGCGGTAGGTGGGGCTGAGCGTGGCCCGGTCGAACGCCATCGACCCGTTCTCGACGCCCTCGGTGGCGTGGGCGAACGCTTTGAGCGTGCCGTGGTGCGTGGTGGCGATGGTGCGCGCGCCGATCTCCGTGAGGCGTTCGAGGACGGCCTGGGCCAGCGCCCCCCCTTCGGCCGGGTCGGTGCCGGTGCCCGCCTCGTCGATCAGGATGAGCGTGCGGTCGTCGGCATGGCGGAGCATGTACTTGAGGTTGGCTACGTGCGAGGTGAACGTGGAGAGGTCCTCCTCGATAGACTGCTCGTCCCCGATGTCGACGATCAACCGGCCGAAGAGGCCGAAGCGCGAGGCCGGGTCGAGCGGCAGCGGCAGGCCGCAGGCCAGCATCAGCGCGAACAGGCCCACGGTCTTCATCGCCACGGACTTGCCCCCGGCGTTGGGGCCGGTGATGATGAGCGTGCGGAAATCGCCGCCGAGGCGCAGGTCCAGCGGGACCACCTCACGCGCCGGGCCGCCCTCGGCCCGCTGCCGGGCGAAGTGGAGCTGGAGCACGGGATTGCGCCCGCCCCGGATGTCGATGACGCCGTCGTCGTTGAGCGTGGGCACCACGGCGTCGAGCTCGTTGGCCAGGCGGGCCTTGGCCTGCAGGAGGTCGAAGGTCGCCAGGACCCGCTGCCCCGCGTGGAGGGCGTCGAGGTGGGTGCGGACGGCGTCGGCGGCGGCCCGCAGGATACGCTCGATCTCGCGGCGCTCCTCACTCTCGAGCTCGCGCACCTCGTTGTTCAAATCCAGCGTGGCCGCCGGCTCGATGTAGACCGTCTGCCCGGTGGCCGACGTGTCGTGCACGAAGCCCTGCACCTTGCGCTTGGCCTCGGCGCGGACGGGGATGACCATGCGCCCGTTGCGGATGGTCGGCTGCTCTTCGGTGGCGTAGCCCTGCGCCACGGCGTCACGGAGGGCCTTCAGGACGGAGGCGCGGAGCTGCTCCCGCCGGCGGGCCAGCTCCCGGCGGACCCGCCGGAGCTCGGGCGAGGCGTCGTCGCGGAGCCGGCCCTCGTCGTCCACCACGGCGGCCAGGCGCTCCTCCAGGCCGGGCAACGGCACGAGCGCCGCCGCCACACGGGCCAGGTGCGGGTACTTGCCCGTGCGCCGGTCGAAGTACCCTTTCAGCCGCCGCACGGTGGTGAGCACCTGCCGCAGGGCCAGGAGGTCTTCCGGGTCGAGCGCCGCCCCTTCGAGGGCTGCCCGCCGCAGCACCTCGCCCAGATCGAGGACGTGGTCGAGCGGCACGGGGTCGTCGAAGCGGAGGGCCTGCTGGAGCTCGGCTACCCGTCCCAGTTCATCACGGACCCACGCCGGCTCGGCCGAGGGCTGCATCGCCGCCAGCCGCCGCTCGCCGAGGGTGCTGCGCACATAGGCCCCCAGCCGCGCCCGCAGCACGTCGAAGCCGAGCTTCGCTTCCACCGTGTCGGGATACACATGCATGGCGGGATGCGGGCATACCGGGGACGGAAGGCGGCTCAGCCGCGCGGCCCGACCTCCGAGTGGTCGCCGATGTTGAGCACGCGGGGCGCGTCGCGCACGACGGCGTGACGGCCCACGAGCGTGTCGGCGAGGACGGCCCCTTCCACGTGGGCCTCTCCGAAGACGATGCTCTCGCGGAGGACGCTTTGCTCCACGTGCGCGCCGGCCTCAATGGACACGTTCGGCCCGACGACCGCGTTCCGCACCACCGCCCCCGGCCCCACATAGACCGGGTCGATCACCACGCTGTTTTCGATGGTGCCCTGGCGGAGGTCGTCCCGCTCGCGGTCCAGGATGACCTTCGTCGTTTCGAGCAGCGCCGGGATGGTGCCGCAGTCGAGCCAGTCGGTGACGGTGGCCGTCTTGAAGACGCGTCCGGCCTGGAGCATACGGTCGAGGGCGTCGGTGAGCTGGTACTCGCCGTGTCCTTTGATGTCGAGGCCGATCAGCTCGGCAATGGCGGCGCGGAGGGTCGTGAGATCCTTCACGTAATAGATGCCGATGAGGGCCTCGTGCGAGATGGGCTCCTTCGGCTTCTCCACGAGCGCCTTGATGCGGTCGCCCTCGCGCACGGCCACGCCGAAGCGGCGGGGGTCTTCCACCCACTTGACCCACGCCACCACGTCGGCCTCCTCCAGGTGCTCGACGGGCTCCATGTAGAAAAGCGTGTCGGCAAAGACCACGATGCCTTCGCCGTCGAGGTGTGCCTCGGCGGCATAGACGGCATGGGCGGTGCCGAGTGCCTGCTCCTGCACGGCGAAGTGGGCCTCCATGTCGTGTCGCCGGCAGATGTCGGCGAGCTGGGCGCGCACCTCGTCGCCGAAGTCGGGGCCGAGCACAAAGACGCCGGCGTCGAGCGCGCGCGGCAGCACCTGGTTGAACGTGTCGACGATGCGCTCGACCATGCTCTTGCCCTTGACGGGAAGGAGCGGTTTCGGGGTGACGTGGGAGTGGGGCCGCACGCGCGTCCCGCGCCCGGCCATGGGGATGATCAGTTTCATGAATCGTACGGATGGGTCGGTTGATACGTGCCAGCCACCCGGAAGAGACGACGGTGACGCCGCCAAAGATAGAAAGCAGACGGCAGGAATGGAGGATGCAATGGACCCGAATTGTCCACCATCCGATACATTTCCGGGGATCTCGGCGATTTTTCAAACGGAGCGCTCCCCGGGCACCCCGGCAGGTGCTTTTCCCGCCTTTCCCGTGCTCCTCTGCGACCCGGATCCGAGCCGCTCCATGCGGCCGTACGTTCTGGCATCAAGCTTGTCGGATCGCCGGCCAGAGACGACATGGCCGGGCGACACCGCATGCACCTGCCGCCGGCCTGATCATAAAACCAACCGTCAACGACCATGAAACGCAGTTTACCATTTTCCCTTTTCGCCGCTTCCTTCGTACTCATCGTGGCCGGCGCCCTTCTCCTTTCCGGCTGCGCCGGCCTGAACAACACGGGCAAGGGCGCGGCCATCGGCGCCGGTGCCGGGGCCGTCATCGGCGGGGTCATCGGCAAGACACAGGACAAGACGGCCGAGGGCGCCATCATCGGCGCTGCCGTAGGCGGTGCAGCCGGCGCCATCATCGGGCGGCAGATGGACAAGCAGGCCGAGGAACTCGAAAAAGAGCTGGAAGGTGCCCGGGTAGAGCGCGTCGGCGAGGGCATCGAGATCACCTTCGACGCAGCCATCCTGTTCGACTTCGACTCGGCGGCCCTGCGTCCCGAGGCCCGGGCCAACCTGCGGGACCTGGCCGAGAGCCTGCTCAAGTACCCGAACACCGAGGTGAGCATCATCGGGCACACGGACGCCATCGGGTCGGAGGAGTACAACCAGCGCCTTTCCGAACGCCGGGCCAACGCCGCGGCGACGTACCTGATCGGTCTGGGCGTCCCGCCCGAGCGCATCCGCGCCTACGGCATGGGCGAGACGGCCCCGATCGCCTCGAACGACACCGAGGCCGGCCGCCAGCAGAACCGCCGCGTCGAGGTGGCCATCTACGCCTCGGAGGAATACCGCCGGCAACTCGAGGCGGAACACGGCAACTGAGCGGGGCGTCTGGTTATTTTCCGGGCCGGGCGAGACGTCGAACCGGCGTCTCGCCCGGCCCGTCGTCCTCCTCTCCTGCACACGTACCCATGTCCTTCTCCGACAAAAAGCTGAACACGGGTAACCATGCCCGCCTGCCGGCCTCCATGACCAAAGAAGAGATCGATGCCTGGCAGGAGCAGCGGATCAAGGACCTCTGGCGGGTTTTTCGCATCGTGGGTGAGTTCACCAAGGGCTTCGAGACGCTTTCGGCGCTGGGGCCCTGTGTATCGATCTATGGATCGGCCCGCACGCCGGCGGATCACCCCGACTATCACCTGGCGGAGACCGTCGCCCGCAAGCTGGTCGAGCGCGGCTTCGGGGTCATCACCGGAGGCGGGCCGGGCATCATGGAGGCCGCCAACAAAGGCGCTTTCGAAGCCGGCGGCCTCTCCGTCGGGCTCAATATCGTCATCCCCCACGAACAGCATCCCAACCCCTACGTCGCTCCCGACAAACTGCTCAACTTTGACTTCTTCTTCGTGCGCAAGGTGATGCTGCACAAGTACGCCCAGGGCTTCATCGTCCTGCCGGGCGGCTATGGCACGATGGACGAGCTGTTCGAAGCGCTGACGCTGATCCAGACCCGGAAAGCTACCCCGTTCCCCATCATCCTGATGGGCAAAGCCTACTGGCAGGGGCTGGTATCGTGGCTCCGGGACACCATGCTCGCAAGCGGCCGCGTCTCGCCCGAAGACCTGGAACTGTTCGCCCTCACGGACGACCCGGACGAGGCCGTCGACCGGATCGACACCTTTTACCGGCAGCACATGCTCTCGCCCAATTTCTGAGGCAGGCGGGCCGGGCTCCGCTTTTGCCTTTCATCATTATTCAATCTTGCGTATCTTCCTTTTTCACAGAAAAAATGAAACCTGGACACAGAAAACCGAAACCGTGCGCCTTGTGCGCTCATTAGTTATAGAGGCCCCGCAGCCTTGCGTTTGACCGTGCGGGTTGCTTCGAGAAGCCTCACGCGGTCGATGCCGTCAGCGCATGAGGGGCGACCTCCGGGCAGCCCCGTTTGACCGAAAACCCTCCCACGCAACAAGCCCATGACAGAGACCATGAAGCCGTATCATCCCAGATGGCTTGCCCGCATTTCCCGGTTGCTGGCACTGGCCCTGCTGATGGCCGCGTTCAGCGGCATCACGGCCTACGCCCAGGAATACAAGGAGGCCTTCAATGCGGGCCTGGAAGCCTTGAAAACCTACCAGAGCTCCAAAAAGGCCGCAGACCTGACCAAGGCTTACCAGCAGTTCGAAGCCTCGCGTAAGGGTGCCCAGGCCGCCAACGACCGAGAAGTGGCCGCCAAAGCCGCGCAGTACCTGGCCCGGATCGACTATACCCGCGGCGTGGCCTCCTACAAGGCCGAAAAGTTCGAAGAAGCCGTCACGTTCTTTGACCAGTCGATCAAGAACGACGCCGACTACGACAAGGCCTATTACATGAAAGGGCTGGCCCTGAAGAAACTCGACCGGCTCGACGAGGCCATGGCTTCCCTGCAGATCGCCATGGAAAAGGGCGAGGGCAAAGCAAAGCAGGCTGCCGCCGACGCCATTCGCGATCACTACATCTACCTGGCTTCCCGGGCCCTGAGCCGCGGCGGCGAACGCATCAGCGCGGCGGACGCCGAAGAAGCCCGCGGATACCTGCAAAAACTGATGGACCACGGCGTAGAACCCGACGCCGACTACTACTACTACATGGCCGTTGCCTTGAAAGCCACGGGACAGGCGCGCGAGTCGGTCGAGATGGCGGACAAGGCCCTGGAGCTGCACCGCGGCAGCCGCTCCGACAAGGCCAAGATCTACTTCGTCAAAGGGGAAGCCCTGATGGCGTTGCAGGACTACGAGGGGGCCAAGGAGGCCTTCCGTAATGCCGCCTACGGCAGCTACAAGGCCACCGCCGAACACTACCTCGAAACGATCGGCACCCGGTAAGGCCCCTGCCAGCTCCGGTATTGGACGAAGCCCGCGGTCCCGTCGACCGCGGGCTTTTTCCTGCCCGGGTGTCCCCGGCCTGTTCCCCGGCCAACCTCTTCATTCCTACCCGATGGCTTTCTCCGGTGCCCTGACCATCGACTTCTGGAACACGCTCGTCGAGGCGGGGGTGAACGGAGCGGCACGCCGGCAGCAACGGATGACCCACCTGCTGGCCACGGTGCACGCCTGCCGCCCCGGCATCCTGCCGGCTCACGTCGAGGCGGCCTTCAACGAAGCGGTACGTCGTTTCGACCAGGCGTGGAAACACCAGCACCGAACCCCGTGCACGGAAGAGCTGGTGCGTGACGTCTGGAACCTGCTCGACCTCCAGGTACCGCCCGACCGGCACGAAGACACGGTCCGCGTCTTTCAGGAAGGCGTACTCGAACACCCGCCCGCCCTCGTCGAAGGAGCGGCCGAAACACTCGACCGCCTGGCCGAACGCTACCGCCTGGCCCTGATCTCGGACACCATGTTCTCGCCGGGACGGGTCCTCCGCCGCCTGCTGGACCGGCACGGGTTGCTCCGCTACTTCGACGCCTTCGTCTTCTCCGACGAAACCAGTTTTTCCAAACCCGACGTTCGCGCCTTCCACCAGGCGGCCCGGCAATTGAACGTCTCCCCCGGAGCCCTGCTGCACATCGGCGACCTGCGTCGTACCGACGTGGCCGGAGCCCGGCAGGCAGGCGCCTGCGCCGTGCTTTTTACCGGCGTCCACACCGACGAAGAAGAAGGCCCGGAGCCACACCACATACTCACCTGCTGGCACGAGCTGCCGGACCTGCTGCGCACGCGCTTCGCTTAGTTTCGTACAACCGGGTTATCCCACCTGACCGCCTATGTCCACCTCCTACATCGCCGGCAGCGCCGTTCTGGGTGAAGGCACCACGGTCGGCCACTTCTGCGTCATCGGCGAAGGCGTCACCATCGGCGCAGGGTGCCAGATCGGGCACCACGTCGTCATTCACGACGGCACCACCATCGGCGACCACGTCCGCATCGACGACCATGCCACCCTCGGCAAACAGCCCATGCGGGCGGCCAACAGCGCCGTCACCCGGGACCGCCGGAAACCGCCGGCCCGGATCGGCAACCGGTGCCTCATCGGCGCGGGTGTGGTGCTCTACGCCGGCTGCACCCTGGGCGAGCACGTCCTCGTGGCCGACCTGGCCACGCTCCGCGAAGACGTTCGCGTCGGCGACTTCACCATCATCGGGCGCGGTGTGGCCGTCGAAAACCAGTGCACCATCGGGCGCTACTGCAAGCTGGAGACGAACGTCTACCTGACGGCCTACTCGGTCATCGAGGACCGTGCCTTCCTGGCGCCGGGGGTTCTCACGAGCAATGACAACTTCATCGGGCGCACCGAGGAACGGTTCAAGCATTTCAAGGGGATCACGGTGCGACGCGGCGGGCGCCTCGGCGTGGGTGCCGTCATCCTGCCGGGCAAGGAAGTGGGGCCGGACGCCGTCGTGGCCGCCGGCGCCGTCCTCACACGCGACGCGGAGGCCGAGATGATCTATGCCGGCCTCCCGGCCCGCCCCTTCCGCCCCGTCCCCGAGGAACAGAAGCTCGACAGGCAGGGATGGGAGGAATAAGATTGCGAATTGCAGGAGCAAGCGTGCCGGCCCCGCACAATCGACACGGCCCGGGCCACCATCCGGCAAGTGCTTCGCCCTTTCCTCGCGAAGCCGCATGCACGCTGCGTAACGCAGCCTGTTTGCATGGTTCACCGGTGTTTTTTTAGATTCGCCCCGTACCCGCCCTCCGAAACGTTTCCGGCCCCTCTCGTTCTTTTCAAACCAAGACGATGCCCACCCTTCAAGACGTAGCGCGGGAGGCCGGGGTCTCCTCGGCCACCGTCTCGCGGGTCCTGAACGACTCCGGCAAAGTGAACGTGGCCACACGCCGGCGCGTCGAAGAAGTCATTCGTCGTCTCGGCTATCATCCCAGCCGGGTGGCGCGCCGGCTCCGGGTTCAGCGGGGTCGCTCGCACATCCTCGGCCTGATGATCCCCGACCTGCAGAACCCCTTCTTTTCCGACGTAGCGCGCGGCGTTGAGGATTATGCCTACAACCACGAGTATGCCGTCATCCTGTGCAGCTCGGACGAGGACATCGACAAGCAAACCTTTTATCTCAACACCCTGTATGCCGAATCGGTGGATGGCATCATCCTGCCGCCGATCCCGGGTGAACACGGCCGGTTGGCCTGGCTGGCCCAGGAGCAGCGGCTGCCGATCGTCTGCCTGGACCGGCACCTGCCCGCGCTGACGCTCGACACGGTGGTCGTGGACAACCACCGGGGCGCGTTCGAAGCCGTCGAGTTGTTGATCCGGCTCGGACACCGTCGCATTGCCATCATCACCGGTCTGCCGGCCCTCTCGACCAGCCAGGAGCGTCTTGAAGGCTATCTGGAAGCGCTTTCTAAACACAACGTGCCGGTCCTTCCCCACCTGATTCGCCGGGGAGACTCCCGGTACGAAAGCGGGCGCCTGGAAGCGGGCCATCTGCTGGACGAACCCGTTCCTCCCACGGCCCTCTTCGTCGGCAACAACCTGATGACGCTCGGGGCCCTGGAGGCCATCCACAGCCGGGGGATCCGGGTACCCGAACAACTCTCCATCATCGGCTTCGACGACATGCTCTGGGCGGCTTCCCTGAACCCGCCCCTGACGACCGTCCGGCAGCCCGGCTACGAGATCGGCCGGCAGGCCGCCGAACTGCTGCTGCAACGCATCGCCGAACCGAGCCGCCCGCCCACCGTTGTGGTGTGCCAGCCGGAGCTTGTCCTCCGGGCCTCCTGTGGCCCGGCTCCCCTGAACCCGTGAGCCACCCTGCCCCCGACACGTCCCTCCGCCGGCCCGCGGCGACCATCCTGCCCGGCATCCGCTGCCGGAAAAGATCCATTATTTACGCCGGGCGGTGGGGGCAACCGCCCGGCTGCCCGCAAGGAGACGATTTATTCCCTTGCAAATAGTAATCGATTACATTTTCTTTAAGACTGTTGTTGACTTTGGAGAAGGGATTACGTTATTTTTTACGACGCCATATTCTCCACTGGCTTCTGGTTTTGCAAAGTGTGTAAGCGCTTTAGCAACACCAAAACCCGCTATCCTCACCCCCAAAATCACCTGGCATTTTCTGCCTCCCTCCCTTTATCCTACCCGGAAGGCCGGGTGCCCTGCGCCGGCTTTCCCTGTTTCATCCCGCCAACCTAACGCTCCAACGACATGGTCAAAAAAATACTGCTCCTGAGTACCCTGATGCTCTGCTGCGTGAGCCTGGCCTTCGCCCAGCGGACCATCACGGGTACGGTGACGGACGCCGACAGCGGTCTGCCCCTGCCGGGCGTCAACATCGCCATCAAGGGTACGATGACCGGTACGACGACCGACATCAACGGCCAGTACCGCATTCAAGCCAACCAGGGCGACGTGCTCGTCTTCTCCTTCGTCGGTTACCTGACGCAGGAAGTGCCCGTCGGTACACAGGATGTGATCGACGTGGCGCTGGCCGTCGATGAGGTGTTGCTCGACGAGGTGGTCGTCGTCGGGTACGGTACGCAGCGCCGGGCCAACGTGACGGGGTCGGCCGAACGCGTCAATGCCGACGAGGCCAACGTGGGGCTCGTCAGCGCGCCCGAACAGCTCATCCAGGGCCGTGTGGCCGGCGTCAACATCATCCAGAACGGTGGGGAGCCGGGTGCCCCGACGACCGTCCGCATCCGCGGCGGCACCTCCATCAGCGCCTCGAACGAGCCGCTCTACGTGATCGACGGCGTGCCGATCGACAACGCCGGCGGCACCCCGGGCCTGCTCAACGAAGGCGGCAACACCCCGTCCTCCGGGCGCAAGAACCCCCTCGTCTTCCTCAACCCGAACGACATCGAGTCCATCGACGTGCTCAAGGACGCCTCGGCCGCGGCCATCTACGGCAGCCGCGGCGCCAACGGCGTCATCCTGATCACCACCAAAAAGGGCCGCGCCGGGCAGGTGCAGGTGGACTACGACGGCTACGTCTCCACCTCCAACTTTGCCCGCAAGCTGGACCTGCTCACGGCCGAGGAATACTGGGCGGCGGTTCGTTTCTATGGCCTTCCGGAGGACAACCTGGGCAACGCCGACACCGACTGGCAGGAGGCCGTCACGCGCGATGCCGTCTCGCACCAGCACAACCTGGCCTTCGGGGGTGGCACCTCGGCCACGCAGTACCGCGCCTCGGTCAGCTACCTGAAGCAGGAGGGCATCATCATCGACTCCGGCCTGGAACGCGTCTCGGGCCGCATCAACGTCAACCACTCGGCCTTCGACGACCGCCTCCGGATCGACACCCGGCTGACGGGGTCGTTCTTCAACGACAACCGCGCCCCCTTCAACCAGACGGGCGGCTTCGAAGGCGGCCTGCTGACCAACGTGATGAAGTACAACCCGACGCTGCCCGTACGAAGGGCTGACGGGACGTTCTTCGAGATCCCCGGCCAGACCTCGGTCCGGAACCCGGTCGCCATGGCCGAACAGGTGGACGACATCGTCAAGACGACCCGCCTCCTCGGCAGCTTCAAGGCCGACTACGACTTCACCTTCATCACCGAGGGCCTCACCGGGACCGTCAACCTGGGGCTGGACCGCCAGCAGGCCAGCCGGCGCTATTTCATCCCCGGTGCCAACCCGCTGAAGCAGGCCGTCAACGGTGAGGCCCAGCAGTCGAACCGGGAGCAGAGCTCGCAACTGATCGAGCTCTACGGGACGTATGCCCGCCTCTTCGGCGACGCCCACAACGTCAGCCTCGTCGGCGGCTACTCCTTCCAGGAGTTCCTGCAAGAGGGGTTCCAGGCGATGGCGCAGGGCTTCGTGACGGACCTCTTCGAGTTCAACAACCTTGCGGCCGGTAACTCCGAAACGTTTAGTATCTCCTCCTTCAAGCAGAAGAACCGTCTGATCTCGTTCTTCGGCCGGCTCAACTACGACTACAGAGGCCGGTACATCCTCTCGGCCTCGCTCCGGCGGGACGGTTCTTCGCGCTTCGGGGCGGACGAAAAGTGGGGCTTCTTTCCGGCCTTCACGCTCGGCTGGCGCCTCTCGGACGAAAGCTTCCTCCAGGGCGTAGAGGCCATCAGCGACCTGAAGCTGCGCGTCGGCTGGGGGGTGACCGGCAGCCAGGAGATCGGGAACCTGCGCTCGCTGCCCATCTTCGGCTCGGCCGGCAACGCCGTCCTGGGTGAACAGGAGGTCTCGGGCGTGGCCCCGACCAACTTCCCCAACCCGGACCTGAAATGGGAAGAGACGACGCAGTTCAACGTCGGGCTCGACTTCGACCTGTGGGACAGCCGCGTCTACGGCTCGGTCGAGTACTACGTGAAGAACACCGACGACCTGTTGCTCGAGTTCGAGGTGCCGCAGCCGGCCGCCGTGCCGACGCGCCTGGCCAACGCCGGCGAGATGAAGAACACCGGTGTGGACGTGGCCCTGAACGCCGTCGTGCTCGACCGGGGCGACCTCTTCCTCGAGTTCGGTGCCACGTTCAACCGGAACAAGAACGAGATCGAGAACCTGGGTGGCCGGACCCAGATCTTCACGGGCCGCGCCAGCGGGGCCGGTCTGTCCCAGCTGAACACCCAGATCCTGACGCCCGGTGAACCGTTCGGCACGTTCTTCGGGCCCGAGTTCATCGGCTTCGACCCGCAGACAGGCATCCAGCTCTGCCGCGGAGCGCAGACCCAGTCGGCGCCCTGCTCGGACATCGGTCAGGCCGAGTGGCTCATCATCGGGAGCGCCCAGCCGGACTTCACCTACGGCCTGACGACCAACCTGACGTACAAGAACTGGGACTTCAGCTTCTTTATCCGGGGTGAGCAGGGCCGTGACGTGTTCAACAACACGGCGCTCGAATACTCCTCGAAAAACCTGCTCAACACCAACGTCAACTTCCTCCGCCAGGCCCTTGAGGATCCGACACCGCTGGCCGAGGCGCCGCAGTACAGCTCGCGCTGGATCCAGGATGCCTCGTTCCTGCGCATGGAGAACATCACGCTGGGCTATACCTTCCGGAACGTGACCTCGCTCAACGCACTCGTGGGCACGATCCGCCGGGCCCGCATCTACGTGTCGGCCAACAACCTCTTTGTGATCACGCCCTACGACGGCTTCGATCCCGAGGTGAACACGGAGGCCTCCTCCAGCGTGGGCAACATCCCGATCCTGAGCCTGGGGATCGACTACACCAACTACCCACGCCCGCGCACCTTCACGGCGGGCATCAGCCTGGGCTTCTGATGGTCACCCGGCACGCCTGAGGTACTTTACCGATAGCGTGCCCCTGCCTTCGCGAGACTTCACGTTTAACCCCAGACCGACTTTTCCCATGAAAGCCTTACATACCCCCAGAACCTGGGCGGCAATGCTCCTGGCGGTGGTGCTCCTGACCCCGCTGGCTGTCTCCCTCCAGGGTTGTACGGATCTGGACGAAGAAACCTTCGGGGTGATCACCCCGGACCAGTTCTTCCGCACCGAAGCCGAAATCGTGGCCGCGCTGGCGCCCGTCTACGCCCAGCTGCGTGCCATGATGTGGAACTACCACAACATCAGCGAGGTGACCTCGGACGAGGCCATCATCCCCACCCGCGGCACGGACTGGGACGACGGTGGCCACTGGCGCCAGCTCCACCAGCATAACTGGGACGCCCTGACGGTGGACTGGAACGGCGCCTGGGTGGACGCCTATACGGGCATCGCCCGCGCCAATGTGGTGCTGGAAAACCTGGCGGCTGCCGACGTCTCGCAGGAGACGAAGGATGCCGTCAGCGCCGAGTTGCGCTTCCTCCGGGCCTTCTACTACTACCAGCTCATGGACCTCTTCGGCGGCGTGCCGATCGTCGAAGCGGCCGCCGTGGACCCGGACAACCCACCGTCCCGAAACACCCGTGCCGAGGTCTTTCAGTTCGTCGAAAGCGAACTGAATGCCATCCGCGACGCCCTGCCGGAAACATGGGACACGGCCAACCTGGGGCGTGCCACCCGCGGCGCCGCCGACGCCCTGCTGGCCAAGATCTACCTGAACGCCCGGGAGTTCACCGGCGAAGTGACGACCGACGGCATCCAGCGCGGCCAGGCCCGCTGGCAAGACGCCATCGACGCCGCCGACCGGGTCATCAACTCGGGCGTCTACAGCCTCGCCGGCGACTACTTCGACAACTTCCGCGTCGACAACCACACCTCGCCGGAGATCATCTTCATGGTCGGCCACCTGGCCAGGCCGGGCCTCGGCCTGACCTTCATCATGCGCACGCTCCACTACAACCAGATCCCGGAGACGCCCTGGAACGGGTTCTCGACGCTGGCCGAGCGCTTCAACTCGTTCGACGACGATGACCGGCGCAAGCTGATGTTCCTCGTCGGCCTGCAACGCTCCGGCCCCAATGAGGGCTGTGTCGGGCAGGAATGCTTCTCCTCGGGCGACCCGCTCACCGACCGCGTCGGCAACCCCCTCGAATTCACGCCGGACTTCCGCCGACCCGACGGAACCCCGGTCACGGGGACCCCGATCAACGTCAATGAGACCTCGGGGGTGCGCGTCCTCAAGTGGGAGATCGACCCGAGCCGGGTCGGCGGCGACAACGGCAACAACTACGCCTTCTTCCGCCTGGCCGAGATGTACCTGATCAAGGCCGAGGCGCTCATCCGCCAGGGCGACGTCCAGGGCGGCATGGCCCTCATCAACCTGATCCGTGAACGCGTCTTCGAGCCGGACGAGCCGCTGACGGCCAGCAACCAGGCCGAAGCCCTCCAGCACGTGCTCGACGAGCGCGGCCGCGAGCTCTTCTGGGAGGCCACCCGCCGCCAGGACCTGATCCGCTTCGATCAGTTCACCCGGGCCTGGGAGTTCAAGCCGGAGAGCCAGCCGTACCGCGTCCTCGGCCCCATCCCGCAGGTGCAGATCGACGCCAACCCGAACCTGACGCAGAACCCGGGCTACTGATGAACCCCCACACGTTGCCCCTCGGGTAACGGCTACCTCAGAGCAGCCCCGCCTGTCCTCCCGAGGGCAGGCGGGGTTCGCTTTGAAGGGCCGATCCGGCAACTCCGGCACGCTGAGGCGTACTACCCCCGCCCGGTACGTATCCCGAACACCGCTTCCAGAACCCGACGAACCCATGCGCTACCCGACACGCCTCGTGCTCCTGATCGCGGCGCTCTCGCTCGCCCTCTCCGCCGGATGCGGCGGCAGCGGCGGCGCCCGCACCACGGAGCCCGCCGGCACCCTCACCGGCGACGACCTCACCCGTACCGCCCCCTCGGCCACGCGCCTGCAAGACCTCATCGAAGGCCGCATCCCGGGCCTGACCTTCACCGAAGGCGCCGGCGGCCGCGTCCTCATCCGCCTGCGCGGCATCAGCAGCTTCAGCGGGCACGACCAGCCCCTGATCGTCGTCGACGACATCCCCGTGGACCTGGCCGCCGACGGCTCCATCCCCGGCGTCGTCGTCTCCGAGATCGCCCGCATCCGCGTCCTCAAGGACCCTGCCGAGACAAGCCGCTACGGCATGCGCGGCGCCCACGGCGTCATCGTCATCACCACCAAACGAGGCACCGGCCGGTGATCGGGGGGAGATTGAAAATTGAAAATTGAAAATTGAAGATTAAAAATTGGAAGGTTGAAGATAGCTCGGCCTTCCCTTCGTGCCTTCGTGTCTTCGTGGCAAAAAAATCCATCCCGATCCTGACCTCGAAACCCGGAACCCGAACAGGTTGATGTCCCTGCGTTTCTCCCCGCTCTTTTTCCTTTCCCTGATGGTCCTGGCCGGGTGCGCGAAGGAGCGCGCCGGGGGTCCCCGCGCCGCGGCGCCGGCCGTCTCCCACCGCTTCACCCTGCTGCCGCCCGGCTTCACCCGCATCGACTTCGAGAACCGGCTCACCGACACGGACGACTTCAACGTCTTCACCTACCGCAACTACTACGACGGCGGGGGCGTCGGCCTGGGCGACTTCAACGGCGACGGCCTGCTCGACGTCTACCTCACCGCCAACCAGCTCCCCAACCGGCTCTACCTGAACCGCGGCGACTTCCTGTTCGAAGACGTCACCGACCGGGCCGGCGTGGGCGGGCGGCACCGGTGGTCCACCGGCGTGGCCGTGGCCGACGTCAACGGCGACGGATGGCTCGACCTCTACGTGCTCAACTCGGGCGACCTCGACGACCGCGCCAACGAGCTGTACCTCAACCGGGGACCGGACGCCGACGGCATCCCCCGCTTCGACGAACGCGCCGCCGAATACGGCCTCGACGACCGCGGATACGGTACCCACGCCGCCTTCTTCGACTACGACCGCGACGGCGACCTCGACGTCTACGTGATGAACAACTCGTCGCGGCCCATCTCCAGCTTCCGCGTCAAGACCGTCCGCCACGTGCGCCACGACCTCGGCGGCGACCGCCTCTACCGCAACGACGGCGGCCGCTTCACCGACGTCAGCGAGGAGGCCGGCATCCACGGCAGCGAGATCGGCTTCGGCCTGGCCGTCACCGCCGGCGACGTCGACGGCGACGGGTGGGTCGACCTCTACCTCTCGAACGACTTCTTCGAACGCGACTACCTCTACCTGAACAACCGCGACGGCACCTTCCGCGAGGTCATCAAAGACCGCATGCCCCACATCAGCCAGTCGTCGATGGGCGCGGACATGGCCGACCTCAACAACGACGGCCTGCCCGAGATCTACGTCACGGACATGCTCCCCGAGGACGACCTGCGCCTCAAGACCACCTCCACGTTCGATGACTGGCGGGCCTACGAGGGCGGCCTCGCCAGCGACTTCTACCACCAGCTCATGCGCAACATGCTCCACCGCAACAACGGCGACGGCACCTTCTCCGAGATCGGCCTCCTCGCCGGCGTCGCCGCAACCGACTGGAGCTGGAGTGCCCTCCTGCAGGACTTCGACCTCGACGGCCACAAGGACATCTTCGTCACCAACGGCGTCTACAAGGACCTGACCGACCAGGACTTCATCATGAACTTCAGCTCGGAGCAGAGCCTGCGCGACTTCGTGGCCGAGGAAGGGGTCAACTACCCGAAGCTCCTGGCGCAGATCTCCTCGTCGCGCCTGCCCAACTACCTCTTTCAGAACCGGGGCGACTGGTCGTTCGTCAACCGCGCCGACGACTGGGGCCTGGCCACACCGGGCTGGTCCAACGGCGCGGCCTACGGCGACCTCGACGGCGACGGCGACCTCGACCTCGTCGTCAACAACCTGAACATGCCGGCGTTCGTCTACCGGAACGAGACCGACTCGCTCGACGCCCACCGCTTCCTGCAGGTCGCCCTCGAGGGCGAGGGGATGAACCGCTTCGGCATCGGCGCGAAGGTGTTCGTCCGGCACGACGGGCAGACGTTCTACCTCGAGCAGATCCCGACGCGCGGCTTCCAGTCGTCCGTCGACCCCGTGCTCACCTTCGGCCTCGGGACGATCGAGACGGTGGATACGCTGCTGGTGGTCTGGCCTGACGGGCGCGGCGAGGTGCGCACGGGCATCCCCACGAACCAGCGCCTCACGCTCCGGCAGCGCGAGGCCCCCCTGCCGGCGGTGGACGACCTGCCGATCCCGCGCCCCACGCCCCGGCCGCGCTTCACCGACGTGACGGCCGCCTCCGGGCTCGACTTCGTCCACCGCGAGAACGACTTCATCGACTTCCGGCGCGAGCCGATGCTGCCGTGGAAGCTGTCCACGGAGGGGCCGGCGCTGGCCGTGGGGGACGTCGATGGCGACGGCCTCGACGACGTGTTCGTGGGCGGGGCGAAGGAGCAGGCGGGCGCGCTCTACCGGGGCCGCCCCGGCGGCACCTTTGCCCGCCTCGCCACGACGGCCTTCGACGCCGACGCCATCTCGGAGGACGTCGACGCCGCCTTCTTCGACGCCGACGGCGACGGCGACCTCGACCTCTACGTCGTCAGCGGCGGCAACGAGTACGGGCAGCGGGCCCCGGCCCTCCTCGACCGCCTCTACCTGAACGACGGGCACGGCGCCTTCACGAAGGCGTACGGCCGCCTCCCCGACCACTACGAGAGCGGCAGCGTCGTGGCCCCCGCCGACGTCGACGGCGACGGCGACCTCGACCTGTTTGTCGGCAGCCGCTCGGTGCCCTGGCGCTACGGCGAGACGCCCCGGAGCGCCCTCCTCGTCAACGACGGACGCGGCGGCTTCACCGACCGGACGGACGACCTCGCCCCGGACCTGGCCCGTGTGGGGATGGTCACGGACGCCGTCTGGGCCGACGTCGACGGCGACGGCCGCCCGGACCTCGTCGTCGCCGGTGAGTGGATGCCCGTCACCGTCTTCCGCAACACGGGCGGCCGCCTCGCGCGCCGCACCGGCGACGGCCTCGAGCGGACCCACGGCCTCTGGACGCGCCTCCTCGCCGCCGACCTCGACGGCGACGGCGACACGGACCTCGTCGCCGGCAACCACGGCCTCAACTCGAAGCTCCGTGCCACGCCGGACGCACCGCTGACGATGCACGTCCACGACTTCGACCGCAACGGCTGGGTCGAGCAGATCCTCTCCGTCTACCGGGACGGGCGGCCCCTGCCGCTGGTGCTGCGCCGCGACCTCGTCGCCCACATCCCGTTCCTGGCCGAGCGTTTCCCCACGCACCGGGACTACGCCGGCAAGACGGTCGAGGAGTTGTTCACCGAGGCGGAGCGGGCCGGGGCCCTCGTGCACACGGCCTACGAACTGCGCACGGTGGTCTTCGAGAACACCGGCGGCGCCTTCCGCCTGCATCCCCTGCCCTTCGAGGCCCAGCTCGCCCCCATGTACGGCCTGCTCGCCGGCGACTTCGACGACGACGGCCACACCGACCTCCTCCTCGGCGGCAACTTCTTCGGTTTCAAACCCGACCTCGGGCGTATGGACGCCAGCTATGGCGTCTTCCTCCGCGGCGACGGCGCCCTCCGCTTCGAGACGCGCCTGCCCCGTCAGAGCGGCTTCTTCGTGCCCGGCCAGACGCGCCGCCTCGCCCGCGCCAACGGCCGCGTCCTCGTGGCCCGAAACGACGACGCCGTGCAGGTGTTCGAGGTGCGATGAGCGTCGCTACGGCACACGGGTGGGACGGGTTGTTGCAAAAATGCTCTGCCACGAAGACACGAAGGCACAAAGATGTCGTACGAGCCGCTCTCCCCCGAAGAGGAACGGATGGCCCGGCACATCGTCGATGCCGCTTTCACGGTTCACCGGCATCTGGGTCCCGGCCTCCTGGAAAAAGTATACGAGGTATGTTTCTGCCACGAACTGGGTAAACGGGGCCTGCGCTATCTACGCCAGGTCGCCATCCCCATCGAATATGACGGCATTGTCTTCGACGAGGGATTACGGCTGGACGTGCTCGTGGAAAAGCGCATCATCTGCGAATTAAAGGCCGTGGACGAAATGCATCCGGTCTGGGAAGCCCAGATTCTGAGTCATCTCAAGCTGACCGGCCTCCGGCTGGGCTTCCTCATCAACTTCAACGTACCCCTGATCAAGCATGGCATCAAGCGCATCATCCTCTGACCTTCGTGTCTTTGTGGCCCATAGCAACGTCGCTACGGCACAGGGATGGGTCGGGTTGTTGACGGATGATCACGGATTTTTTCGTTCCAGGTGACACACAGGATCATGCTCCACGAGGATATCACGGGTCGGATAATCCGGGCTTTCTACCAGGTCTACAACACCCTCGGGTATGGATTCCTGGAGAAAGTGTATGAGAAGGCTATGGCGATCGAACTGGCCCGGAACGGCCTCGATGTGATTCGGCAGAAACCGATCGACGTGTATTATGGAGAAGAACGGGTTGGTGAATACTTTGCCGACCTGGTCGTCAACGACATGGTCATCATCGAACTGAAGGCCGTAGACCTGTTGCACCCGAACCACACCCATCAACTGGTGAACTACCTGAAGGCAACCGACATCGAAGTGGGCCTGTTGCTCAATTTTGGAGAAAAGCCCGAAGTGGTTCGGCGCATTTTCACCAACGACCGTAAGCGACACCGATCCGCGCCCCATCCGTAACCATCCGCGCCCATCCGTGTGCCCTTTCATGAAACGATTTCCTTTTCTCGCCCTGCTCCCGATCCTGTTTGCGACGGCCTGCTCCGAGCCGGAGGCGCCGGCGGCGGGGCCGCCGCTGTTTGCCCCGGTGCCGCCCGACTCGTCCGGGGTCACCTTCGCCAACGTGCTGGACGAGGACTCGACGTTCAACATCATCAACTACCTGTACTTCTACGACGGCGGCGGCGTGGCCGTGGGCGACGTCAACGGCGACGGCCTCGTCGACCTCTACTTCACCGCCAACCGCGGGCCCAACCGCCTCTACCTGAACCGGGGCGGCTTCACCTTCGAGGACGTCACCGAGGCCGCCGGGGTGGCCGGCCGGGGCACCTGGACCAAGGCCGCCACGATGGCCGACGTCAACGGCGACGGGTGGCTGGACCTCTACGTCTCGAACGTGGAGCACGGCCCCATGCACGGGCGGAACGAGCTGTACCTCAACCGGGGCCCCGGCGACGACGGCCTCCCCCGCTTCGAGGAACGCGCCGCCGAATACGGCCTCGACGTGGCCGGCCTCAACACCCAGGCCGTCTTCTTCGACTACGACCGCGACGGCGACCTGGACGTCTACCTCGTCCGCCACTCCGTCCACGACGTCGGGCAGATCGGCGGCATCGAGTTCCGCGCCAAACGTCACGAGGCCGCCGGCGACCTCCTGCTCCGCAACGACGGCGGCCGCTTCACCGACGTCACCGAGGCCGCCGGCATCTACGGCAGCGTCCTCGGCTACGGCCTCGCCGCCGCCGCCAGCGACCTGAATGCCGACGGCTGCCCGGACCTCTACGTCTCGAACGACTTCCACGAGAACGACTACCTCTACCTGAACAACTGCGACGGCACCTTCCGCGAGACCATCTACACGGCTACCGGCCATACCAGCCTGGCCTCGATGGGCAGCGACGCCGCCGACATCAACAACGACCTGCGGCCCGACGTCATCGTCACCGACATGCTGCCCTTCCGCGAGGACATCCGCCGCACCGCCGTCTCGGAGGAAGGCTACGACGTCTACCGCATCAAGCTGAACCGGGGCTACCACCACCAGTTCACCCGCAACACGCTCCTCGTCAACCTGGGGCAGGGGCGCTTCATCGACCTGGCCTTCTATGCCGGCGTGGCCGCCACCGACTGGAGCTGGGCCGCCCTCCTGGCCGACCTCGACCTCGACGCCTACAACGACCTGTTCGTCACCAACGGCGTCTATCGCCGCCCCAACGACCTGGACTACCTCCGCTTCGTCGTGCAGCCCCAGGTGCAGGCCGCCCTCCGCAACGAGGTCATCCCCCCCGCCGTGCTGGACTCGGTCCTGGCGTGGATGCCCTCCGTGCCCCTGCCCAACGCCGCCTTCCACAACCGGGGCGACCTGACCTTTGCCGAACGCGCCGCGGCCTGGGGCCTCGGCACGCCCGGCTTCTCCAACGGCGCCGCCTACGCCGACCTCGACAACGACGGCGACCTCGACCTCGTCGTCAACAACCTCAACGCGCCCGCCTCGATCTACCGCAACCGGGCCCGTGAGCACACCGGCCGCCACTACCTGACCGTAGTACTCGAAGGCGAAGGAATGAACCGCTTCGGCATCGGGGCGAAGGTGATCGTGCGGCACGGCGGCACGGCGCAGCTCCGCGAGCAGTTCCCCACACGCGGCTGGGCCTCCTCCGTCGACCTGCGCCTCCACTTCGGCCTGGGCGACGACGCCACCGTGGACACCCTCACGGTCGTCTGGCCCGACGGGCGATTCCAGACCCTCACCGGCCTCGCCGCCGACCGGACCCTCACGCTCCGGCAGGCCGATGCAGCCGGCGCGTACGCCTACCCGCCACAGGTGCCGGACAACCCGCTCTTCGCCGACGTGACGGACGAGGTGGACCTCGACGTCGTCCACCGCGAAAACGCCTTCATCGACTTCACGCGCGAGCCGCTGATGCCGCACCTGGTCTCCACCGAAGGGCCGGCGCTGGCCGTGGGCGACGTCAACGGCGACGGCCTCGACGACCTGTTCTTCGGCAACGCCAAATGGCAGCCGGCACGCCTCCTCGTACAGACCCCGGACGGCCGCTTTCGCCCGACCAACGAGGCCCTCTGGCAGGCCGACAGCCTCTACGAAGACGTCGCCGCCGCCTTCTTCGACGCCGACGGCGACGGCGACCTCGACCTCTACGTCGTCAGCGCCGGGAATGAGTTCTGGGGGCGGAACGAGGCCCTCCGCGACCGCCTCTATCGCAACGACGGCACCGGCCGCTTCACCCGCGACGCGGAGGCCCTCCCGCCGCTCTTCGAGCAGGGCAGCGTGGTGGCCCCCGCCGACGTCGACGGCGACGGCGACCTCGACCTGTTCGTCGGCAGCCGGGTGGTGGCCAAGGACTATGGCGCCCTCCCGCCCTCGTTCCTCCTGGAGAACGACGGCACCGGCCGCTTCACCGACGTGACGACCGGCCGTGCCGAAGGCCTGGCCTCCGCCGGCCTCGTCACCGGCGCCGCCTGGGCCGACGTGGACCGCGACGGCGACCCGGACCTCGTCGTCGTGGGCGAATGGATGCCGGTGCGTCTCTTCATGAACGAAGGCGGTCGCCTCGTCGAGCGGACCCGCGAAGCCGGTCTGGCGGATACGCACGGCTGGTGGTACGCCGTCCACCCCGCCGACGTGGACGGCGACGGTGACCCGGACCTTCTCCTGGGCAACCAGGGACTGAACGGCCTGCTGCGCCCGGAGCCCGGCCATCCCGTCCGCCTCTACCGCCACGACTTCGACGGCAACGGCACCATCGACCCGCTCCTGACCTTCTACCGCGACGGCGAAGAGCTCCCCTTCGCCTCGCGCGACGACCTCCTCCGCCAGATGCCGCGCCTGGCCGAGCGGCTGCCCACCTACGCCGCCTTCGCCACCGCCACGCTGGACGACCTCTTCCCCGACCGCCGCGATGCCGAGACGCTCGTGGCGACCACCTTCGCCTCGGCCTACGCCGAGAACCGGGGCGACGGCACCTTCGTGGTGCGCCCGCTCCCCCGCGAGGTCCAGTTTGCCCCGGTCCGCGCCATCGTCTCCGGCGACTTCGACGGGGACGGCCACCTGGACGCCCTCATGGCCGGCAACTCCGGCGGGGCCACTACGCGGCGCGGGCGGGAAGACGCCGCCTACGGCTGGCTCCTCCGGGGCGATGGACAGGGCGGCTTCACCGTGGTGCCCCCGGCCGAGAGCAACCTGTGGCTCGAAGGCGAGGTGCGTCGCCTGGCCCCGCTCCGCCGCGCCGACGGCACCCCCCTGATCGTGGCCGCCCGTAACAACGACCGGCCGCAGGTCATCCAACGGCTCGTGCCGGAAACCTCCCTCGCTCACGGAGAATAATCCACTGAAATGCGTATGGTTGTCCGGCCCGCCCTGTGTGCTTTCTGGGAAGGACCGGCTCCTTACCGTCCTCTCAACCCGTCGTAGCCATGCGATCCCTCGTTGTACGCCTCGCGTTTCCCCTGGCCGTCAGTCTCTTCCTCGCCGCGTGCGACTCCGGCTCCGGCATGGACGAGGACCCCAACTCGGTGGCCGGCACCTGGGTGGGCGAGGTGACGTCCGTGACGGCCCAGGGAGATACTATCGTCTTTCAGATCAACATGACGATCCAGCAGCAGGGCATCGAACTCTCGGGCGGCGGCACCGTCACCGGTCCGAACGGGCCCGATGCGTTCACCATCGTCGAGGGCGCCGCCTATTTCCACCCCATGATCAACATGGACCTGCTCTTCTCGGGCCCGCCCCTCGGTGAACTCAACGGCGTGGTGTCGGACGACCGGCGGACCATCACGGGCACCATCAGCGGCCCCGGCTTCTCGGGCCTGACGGTCCTGACCGTGGCCCTTTCCAAAACCGGCCCGCCGGTGTAGGAGGGTGACGTCCAGGGCATCGTACCTCGCGGCAGGCCCCTGCGTCTGCTCGACTATAGCGGAGGTCATGGTTCATGAGGGCATGGCGTCCCTTCGCCCGTCGAACCAACCGCTTAGCCGCGGATCTGAACGCGTTGCGCGTCCCGCTTTCCTGTGGGCCAGGGGGCGCACCCATAAAGGGTGCGGCTACATCGCGCTGCACAACGACACCTTCAATAGTATGGACCAACGCTATAGCGCGTCTCGCCACGGGCCAGTTTCTCGATGACCTCCTTCAGCTTCTGAACGTCCTTTCCCCGCTTTTTCGCACGCCTGACCTCTTTCTTGAACTGGTTCGTGCGACGGATGACTTTCATCACTGATGTTAGGCAGTAAGCGGCGAAGCCGCCACGTTTCTCCCCGTTCACTTCGTGATTGCTTCCGGCCAGGGAGAGAGCGACCCCCATCCCCCCTTCGGGGTACTTCCCCCTGCAGGGCCGCCGGGTGCGGCCAGGGGGAAGGGCTTGGCTTCACACGAAGCCGCCACCCACTTCCTCCCCATGCGAAGGGGAGGTGTCGCGAAGCGACGGAGGGGTAGCCCTGTCGCGGCACAGGTCTCAGCGGCGTAACTCCTGTTTCGTCAGATGTCCAGGTCCTCATACAGCGCCTCGGGCGACTCAAAACGCGGCAGGCGTTCGCGGTCACGCGCCTCTTCGAGTGCTTTGCGCGTCGTCTCATTCGGCAACTCGACCGGAAAAGGCAACCCCTTTCGCAGTGCCACCTGACGGTAGAAGAGCGTGATGGCCTGTGATGCCGTCAACCCGAGTTTCCTGAAAGTTTCTTCCGCCTTCCGCTTGGTTTCGGGGTCGATGCGGGCCGAGACGGTACTGGTCTTTCCCATGATGCCGGTCCGGTGATGTGACACAACGTACTACAATTGAAGTACATGGAACGGATCGCCGGGTTTCCACTTCAATCGCGCACGTCGAAGGCCAGCGAGCGCGCGACCGACTGGCCGGTGACCTCGTCGGTGACGCGGACGTGGACCTCGAAACGGCCCGGACCGCTGAGTTCGTTCAGGTCGAGGAAGACCGTCTCGCGGGCGGTGCGGTCGTCGCCGGTGTACGACGTGGTCGTGACGGTGCGGCGCTCGACGGTCTGCTTGCGGAGGCGGAGCAGCCCGCCCTCGTGCTCCTCCCGGGTCACCTCGTAGGCGACGGTGTAGTGCGTCCGGTCGTCCGGGCCATAGGCGAGGTGGTAGACCTCGAAGTAGAGGCCCAGGCGGACGTCCGGGGTGATGGCCGTATGTGGGAAGGGGTCGGCCTGGTCGAGCGGCTGCGTGTCGTCGCGCAGGCGGAGGGGCTTGAGGTCGCTCATCTCCAGGCGGCCGGGGTCGGCGTCGAGCGGCGTGAGGCCTTCGAGGCGGTAGGCGCCCGTGCGGAAGCGCGGCCCCCGGGCCACCTCCGCGCCGGCGGCGGCCCAGTAGGCGTCCCAGGCCAGGGCCACGTGCGCCGTCCCGGCGAGCCGATCTACGACGTACGTGCGTACGGGCAGCACACCGTCCGCCTCCGCACCCGGATCGTGGATCATCATCAGACTGCTGTCTCGGGCCAGGGTCCGGTAGTCGGGTGCCTGCCGGAGGGCATTCATCTGAAGGAGCACGCGGTCCGAGGGGGTGAAGCCCGCCTTCCGGAGCCGCCGGGCCGTCCCCTCCGTCGGCAGCAGGTCGGCCGTGCGGAGCGTCCAGTAGACCTCGGCGCGGGTGGTGCCGTCCGGCTCGAGGAACCGGGCCCAGCGGAGGTCGACGGGGAGCAAATCCACCCCCTCGAGCACGTTCGAGTAGGCACGCGGCACCCGCTCTTCGCGCGTGCGGATGGCATGCCGGTCCTCGGCCCGGCCCCGCGAGAGCATCGAGAAGATCGTGGCGCGCGGCGCCGGCGGGACGGCGCGGTACATGTTCGGCAGGACGCCCATCCGCCCGGCGATGGCGTAATCCTCGAGCAACCCGACGTAGTTCTCGATCTGTTCGTAGAGGGAGCCGTAATGCCCCTTCGGGTGGTAGAGGGCCAGCATCCGGTAGATGTCCATCATGGAGGTGATGTACCGGAGACTGCTGCGCTGCCCGCTGACCGAGGGCGGCACGAGGTCGGTGGGCGTGGCGAGTGCGTACGGCTTGCCGCGCTCGCGGGCGAAGAGGTACTGCGCGGCGTCGTCGATGTGGTCGTAGACCCAGAACTCCCCTTCGGGATAGAAGGGCACGAGGGGGTCGGAGAGCTGCGGCCGGAGGGGTTCGTTCTGGTCGATCTGCACACGCACCCGCCGCGTCGGCGGGCCGAGGCGGATGTAGATGCGGGCGCGGTCGTCGAAGCCCAGGGGGGCGAGGGGGTGGCGGTAGGCGTCGAGGGCGAACGTGACGCGCTCCAGGTGCTCGTAGAGGCGCTCGTTCGCGGGCGTGGCGGGCAGCAGGTCCACGCTGCGCCACCAGGCTGCGAGGCGGCTTCCGGCCCCCGGCGGCAGCCCGCGCGTGAGCACGGCGTCCAGGCTGTCGAGGCCCGTCGCGGCGCGGACGTCGTCGGGGAGGATGAAGGCAAGCGGGGCGAGGTGGCGTACCCGGACGGGGCGCAGCGCCTCGCCGGCCACGCCGTCGAGGTGGTCGAGCAGGGCGAGGTAGGCGGTGGCTGCCTCGGGGTAGTGGAGTGAGTCCCGGCGGGTAAACACGTCCCATACGAGCGCGTCGGCCAGACGCAGATCTACACGGCCTTCGGCAGCCAGCGCCTCGGCTCCCCGCCCCCACACGGCGACGGCGCTGTCCGGCCGGTCCGCATCGGCATAGGCGCGCCCGAGCCAGTAGGCCACCGTGCCCGCTTCGGCCATGCCGGCGGCCGGGTCGGCGTCAAACGCCGGGCGCAGCACCGCCAGGGCACGGACGGGGTCGCCAGCCTCCACAGCCGCCCGCCCCGCCGCCAGCGCCTCGGCGACCGGCTGCCCCTGGGCCACCGCGCCGGCCGGAGCCAGCAGCCCCAGCCCCGCCATCACCATCATAGCCCATCGAGCCGCCCGCATGACACCCTGTCCGGTTATGCTTCCATCGAACCCAGAAGGGTACCGGGCAGCCGGGCATAAGGTTCTGTGGTTCCTCGTTTTGCCCCGGCGCCCGGATCCCGCCGCCGGGCTGGCGGGTAGGAACGCTTGACGGCTTTCCTACCGGTTTCGCCCCTCCGTCCAGCTTCTCTGCACGATGCAGACGCCAGACACAACCAGCGTGAATCACGCTCGTGATGACCTGGTCCGCCAGATCGTGGCGCTGGTGCACCCGCTCCGGATCTACGTGTTTGGTTCCGCCGCCCGTGGACAGACCCACACCGGCAGCGACATCGACTTCCTGGTCGTCATGCCCGAAGGTACGCCCCGCCGCCGGACGGCCCAGTATCTGTACGAGCATCTCACCGGCCACGGCGTCCCCTTTGATGTGCTGGTCACCACGCCCGGGCACCTGCGCCGGTATGCCGACCACCCCGGGTTGATCTATCGCACCATCCTCCGCGAGGGGCACGAGGTGTATGCCGCCTGAGTCCCCCACACCCGGTAGCCCGGCCGACTGGCTTCGTCGTGCCCGGAGCGACCTGACCCTGGCCCGTCTTTCTCCCCCGGATGGCGTGCTGCGCGAAGACCTGTGCTTCCATGCTCAACAGGCGGCCGAAAAAGCCCTGAAGGCCCTGTGGGTGGCCCTGGAACAACCCGTGCCCCGCACCCACAACCTCAAGACATTGCTCGAAGGCTCAACGCCCCGCCTTGCGATACCCGACCCCGGTCCGGCGCGCTGCCTCGCTGACGGTCTATGCCGTCCTGACCCGCTATCCCGCCGACCTCGAACCCGTCACACCGGATGAGCACCGGGACGCCGTCGAGCGGGCCGAGGCGGTGGTGCGATGGGTGGAAACGACGCTGGCCTCCCCCGCATGACGCTCACTCCAGCGGCAGGCGAAAAATACGGCGAACATAGACGTGCGCCGGCCCCTCGAACGAGATGGCGAGGGCCGTGTCGCCGTTCGGGGCAGGCGTCACCGTCACGCCCTCGACCGGGCCGATGCGGTGGGGCGTACGGGCGTGGAGCGTGTACGTGCGCCCCCCGCGCCCCTCGACGACGAGCTCGAGCCGCCCCGGTGCCCCCTCCGGCTTCATGGCCCGGGACCGGAGGATCCGCAGGCCCTCGTTCCGCGCCCCCTCGGCCGGGATCGGGCGGTGGACGTACACGTCCGTGCCGGGCGTGTGGGTATAGACCACCTCCACCCGCGCCGGCGGGCTCGTCACCCGCACCCGGGCCCGCTGCACGTCGCCCGGCCCGTAGACCGCCTCATAGTTCGCCGGCCCGTCGTTCACCCGCACCTCCGCGAACGTCACGTCCATCGGGAAGGCCGGCGCCAGCTCCAGCGTCGCCGCGCCCGTCCCGGCGGTGCGCTCGACGACCAGGCGCGTCTCGCCGGCCGTACGCCGCATCGTGACCGTGTAGACGCCGTCTCCGGCGCGGACGCCCGTGAGCGTGAAGCCGTCCCAGTCCGCCGGCACCTGTGGGGCGAGGCGGAGGGTGCGCCCCGCGTCCCGGGCCTCCACGCCGAAGAGACCGCGCACGGCGGGCGTGATGACCATCGCCTCGGACCATACCTGGTGGTGCGACGACCGGCCGAACGCCGTGTTGAAGTCGCCCGAGAGCAGTTCGGTCACGTAGCCGAGGGCATCCTGGTACGTCAGCAGGGCGGTGGCCATCAGGGCCTGGTGGCCGACGTGGGGACGGTCGTACCGGTAGGCCGCCATCGAGGCCCAGCCGGTGAAGAGGGGCCAGACCGAGCCGTTGTGGTACGAGAGGGGGTCGTAGAGGTCGCTCGTGGCAGCGAGGATGCGGGTGCCCCAGTCGGTGGCCAGGGCGCCGGCCCCCAGGTGGTCGATGCTCGCCTGCGCCCGCTCGGCGTCGAGCACGCCCCACCACATCGGCACGGCGGGCAGGACGGTGTCCTCGTCGTACATGGCCTCGGCGCGCTCGGGCGTGGTGGCGCCCGGCGTGCGTGTGGCGAAGGCATAGTGGCCCGCCTCTTCGAGCCAGTAGTGTTCCTCGGTGGCCCGGCGGGTGCGCTCGGCGGCGGCGCGGGCCTCGGCGGCGATGTCCGTCTCGCCCAGCGCCTCGGCCAGCTCCGCCAGGCTCCGGGCCGCCTCGATCCACAGCCCCTGCATGTAGATCTCCTCGTGCGCCGGGTACAGCTCGCCCCCCTCCACCCAGCCGTGCCCGAACCGGGTATTCTCCACCAGCCCGTTGCCGTCCGTGTCCGTGGCGGCCGTGAAAGCGTAGGCCTTCTTCAGCGCCTCCCAGTTGGCCCGGAGGTAGTCCACATCCCCCGTGGCGCGGAAATGGTCGGCGTGGGCGATGATGAACAGGGGCGTCGCGTCGGCGCTGTTCCAGGGGTAAGAATAGTCCTCGAACCAGTCGAGCAGGGCGGCGCTCTGCGAGATCTCGTGCGGGATCTTGCCGTCGTCCCGCTGGAACTGCTTGAGGAAGTCGAGGGCGGTGCGGGCGGCCTCGACGTCGCCGTAGGCCAGCAGGGCGAAGGTGGTCCAGAGCGCGTCGCGGCCGAAGAACCAGGCGAAGCCGGGCCGTTCGCTGTTGCCGGCGGTGCGGAAGCCGGCCACGAAGCCGGTGCCCAGGTAGGGGTTCGTCGCCAGCCCCTTGTCCGTGCCGATCTTCGCCCAGGCAAAGGCCTCGTCGAGCCGGTCGTCCGGCGTGTCGATCTGCACGGTGCGGTCGAGCAGGTCGCGGTAGTAGCGGACCGTTTCGGCGTACCGCTCCGGCACGTGGTCGCGGAGGCGTTCGTAGGTGGCACGGGCCGCCTCGATCCCCTCCACGCTGCCGGCCACCACCACCGGGATCAGGTAGTCGCGGCCCATCTCCGGCGTCACCTCGAAGACCAGCCGGTTGGGCACGTCGCGCGGCTCCTCCTGGTAAGGCATGATCGACACGTCGCGGCCGACGGGCGCCCCGAGCACCCCGGCGAAGCGCCCGGTCTCCTCCACGATGCCGTAATAGCCGCCGGCCTCGTCCCAGAAGATGTTGCCCGTCATCAGCCCGGCGGGCCACATCAGGCGCAGGTCCGGGCGGAAGGAGACGGTGACGGTGAGCGGGCGGACGGTATCCACATCGAGCAGCATCACCACGCCCATCTCGTCGACCGGGGCGAAGAGGATCTGGCGGACGGTGAAGGCGGCGTGCGTGTACGTGAGGATCGTCGCCTCGGGCCTCACGTCGATGTGGGTGACGGTCTCGGTGCCGGCAAACGAGCCGGGGTAGTCTGCGATCTGGAAGAACAGCTCGACGTCTGATACGAGCTTGAGCGGGTAGGCCCACACCTCGAAGGGGCGGTTCTCGTAGCCGAAGACGGCGGCGCGGCGGCCGAGCACGTCGAAGAAGGCGCCGTTCTGGACGGGCCGTTCGAGGCGGAGGCCGCTCTCGGGCAGGGCGAAGCGGGGCACGAGGCCCGCCTGGGCACGGGCCTGCGGCGCCGCCGGGACGGCCAGGAGGAGGACGAACAGCAGGGGGGTAATCGTTTTCATACGCCGGGCACGAGGTGTCGAAGGTGAAACGAGAGGGGGCATCGCAACCACGCGCCTCCTCCGGAGAGAGGCGCCCTGCAATATGAAACGCCGAAGGGTGAGTTTCAAGGCAACGGCCGGCCCGCACGATACGGCCCCCTGCCCCTCACCGGTTTCCCACTCTGACCCTTTTGCCCGCAAAAAGAAAACGGGCGGTCCTTGCACGGGCTCGTTTTCGACCGGAGGCGCGGTGTTCCGGCTTGCATTTTTGATCTGTAAGCGCTTACCATGGCGCGATCCCAGGCCGTCTCCGGCTCCCCCGTCAACAAGCCTCGTCTGCGATGCCCGTCTTCGAACTGACCTGGATCGACCTGTTGATGGTCCTGCTCTACGTCGTCTTCATCGTGTGGGTCGGCTTTTACGTGGCCCGCAAGACCGAAACCACGGACGACTACTTCCTCGCCGGCCGCTCGCTGGTGTGGTGGCTCATCGGCTTCTCGCTCTTTGCCTCGAACGTCTCATCGAGCACGCTGGTGGGGCTTTCGTCGAGCGCGTTCAGCAGCGGCATCGCCGTCTACAACTACGAGTGGATGGCGGCGCTGGTGCTCATCTTCTTCGTCGTCTTCTTTCTGCCCTTCTACCTGAAGACGCAGGTCTACACGATGCCCGAGTTTCTGGAGCGGCGCTACGACGCCCGGTCGCGGTACTACTTCTCGGCGCTGCTCATCTTCATGAACATCGTCATCGACACGGCGGCGGCCCTGTATGCGGGGGCGCTGGTGGTGCAGATCATCTACCCTGCCATCCCGCTATGGCAATCGGTGGTCGTGCTCGGGGTGCTGGCGGGCCTCTACACGGTGGCGGGCGGCCTGAAAGCCGTCGTCTACACGGATGCCGTGCAGGCTGTGCTCCTGATCTTCGGCGCGTGCCTGGTGTCGTTCCTGGCTTTCGAGCAGGTGGGCTCCTGGGACGCCGTCACGGCCGTGGTGCCCGAGGCGGACCTGAGCGTCGTCCTCCCGGCCGACCACCCGGTGATGCCCTGGCCCGGTCTGGTCACGGGCGTCTTCCTCCTCGGCTTCTATTTCTGGGGGACGAACCAGTTCATGGTGCAGCGCACCCTCGGCGCGAAGGACCTCAACCACGGCCGATGGGGCGCCCTCTTCGCCGGCCTGCTGAAGCTGCCCATCATCTTCATCATGGTCCTCCCCGGCATCTTTGCCCGGCTCATCTATACCCCCGAGGCACGCCCCGAGATCGCCGCCCGCCTAGCCGAGAACGCCGACCTTCTTTTCCCCACCCTGATGTTCGACCTGCTGCCCGTGGGCATCCGGGGGCTGGTCATCACGGCCCTCATCGCCGCCATCATGTCCAGCGTCGACTCCACGCTCAACTCGGCCTCGACGCTCGTCACGATGGACTTCGTCAAGAAGCTCCGGCCCGACGCCTCGAACCACACGCTGGTCGTCGTCGGGCGCGTGGTGACCTTCACCTTCATGACGCTGGCGATCCTGTGGGCCCCGCAGATCCTGCGCTTCCAGGACCTGTGGACGTATCTCCAGCAGATGCTTGCCTACCTGGCCCCGCCGGTGCTGGCGTGCTTCCTGGTGGGCGTCTTCTGGAAACGGGCCAACCGGCACAGCGCCTTCGCCGGCCTGATCGTGGGGCACCTGGCCGCCGCCGCCATCTTCGCGCTGGCGCTGATGGACAAGCTCATCGTGCAGACCGGCCCGCTCGGCCCCCAGGAAGCCACCCTGGCCGCCGCCGGCGTCCCCGTCCTGCACTTCCTCTACCTGGCCCCGCTGCTGCTGGTCATCAGCGCCGTCACGATGGTGATCGTGAGCCTGACCGGCGAGGAGCCCGACCCGCAGGTGGTACGCGAACTGACGTGGTCGCCGGCCTTCTTCCGCGAGGAGTCGAAAGAGCTGGCCCACCTGCCCTGGTACAAGAACTACCGCTACCAGGTCGTCGGGATGCTCGGCCTCATCGCCCTGTTCGTCGGGATGTTCTGGTGAGGCCAGGAACCGATCGGTTCACGATCCGGGTGGCACGTTTCCGGTTCCAGGTTGGTGCCCCCTGATGCGAGGTAGAACCTGGAACGTGCAACCTGAAACCCCTGGCGAACGCCTATGCCTCCGGTCGGCATCTCAAAGAAACGATGGGAGGGTGCGGACGACCACGCGGCGTTGCTGGTGGCGGCCATGCGACGGCGCCACAAGAAGGCGCTGGCGGCGGAGCCGGAGCTGGCGGAACGCCTCGAACGGTACGTACCCGACTTCTGGGCGGCGTATGCGAGCGTCTATGGCACCGCGCACGCCCGCGCCGCCGAGGCCCTGCGGCTGCTCGACGCGGCCCTCGCCGGGTGGTGGGCACGCCCCGAACCCCTCCGCCGCCTCGACCGTGAGCGCGCGGCCCGGCCCGACTGGTACCAGCGGCCCGACCTCGTCGGCCTCTCGCTCTATGTGGACCTCTTTGCCGGCACCCTCGACGGGGTACGCCGGAAGCTGCCCTACCTGAAAGAGCTGGGCGTCAATTACCTCCACCTGATGCCGCTGCTCGCGACGCGGGAGGGCCCCAACGACGGCGGCTATGCCGTGGCCGACTACCGCCGCGTCGACCCGCGTCTGGGCACCATGGATGACCTCCGTGCCCTGGCCGAGGCCCTCCACGCCGACGGGATGCTCCTGGCCATCGACTTCGTGATGAACCACACCGCCCGCGAGCACCCGTGGGCACAGCGCGCGCTGGCCGGCGACCCGGACTATCAGGCCTACTACCTGATGTTCGACGACCGCACCCTGCCCGACGTCTACGAACGCACCCTCCCCGAAGTCTTCCCCGACTTCGCCCCGGGCAACTTCACCTTCGTCCCGGAGGTCGGCAAATGGGTGTGGACCTCGTTCTACGACTTCCAGTGGGACCTCGACTACCGCAACCCCGCTGTCTTCGCCGCCATGTTCGAGGAGATGCTGTTCCTCTTCCAGACCGGCGCGGACGTGCTCCGGCTCGATGCCGTCCCGTTCCTCTGGAAGGAACAGGGCACGGACTGCCGCAACCTGCCGGGGGCCCATGCCCTGCTGCGGGCCTACCGCGCCCTCATGCGGATCGCCGCGCCGGGGGTGCTGTTCAAGGCCGAGGCCATCGTCGCCCCGGACGAGATCATCCGCTACCTGGGCACGGGCGGCTATGAGGGGAAGGAATGCGAGCTGGCCTATAACGCCACGCTCATGTGCCACCTCTGGCACGCCCTGGCCTCCGAAAACACGCAGCTCCTGCGCACGGCCCTGACGGCCCTGCCCCCTACCCCCGAGACAGCCGTCTGGCTCAACTACATCCGCTGCCACGACGACATCGGCTGGGGGCTCGACGACGAGGACTGCGCCGCCGTGGGGCAGGACGGCCCCGCCACCCGGCGGTTCTGCAGCGACTTCTACGCCGGGCGCCTGCCCGGCAGCTATGCCGAGGGCTACCGCTTCCAGCTGGACCGCCGCACCGGCGAGGCCCGCACCTCCGGGACGGCCGCCGCCCTGACCGGTTTGCAGAAGGCGCTCGTAGAGGCCGGCCCGGAGGCCATCGAGGCCGCGCTGGGCCGCCTGCTGCTGCTCCACAGCCTCACCTTTACCATGCGCGGCGCCCCCCTGCTCTACGGCGGCGACGAGATCGGCCAGCTCAACGACTTCTCGTACCTCGACGACCCGCTCAAGGCCCGGGACAACCGCTGGGTCCATCGCCCGCCGATGGACTGGCAACGGGCGGCGATGCGGCACACGCCGGGCACCGTACCCCACCGCCTCTTCCATGCCCTCAAGCGCTTCGCCGCCGTCCGCAAAACCCTCCGCCCGCTCCACGGCCGGGCCGAAGAACACGTCTTCTTCTCCGAGAACGACCGGCTGTTCGTCGTCGAACGAGCCTTCGAAGGCGAGCGGCTGCTGGTCGTCGCCAATTTCGCCGGGCGGCCCGAGCGGCTGCGCCTGGGGGAGTTGCCGGCTCCCTGGCATCAGGCCGTCCTCCGGGACGTGCTGGCGGAGGAGATCCTGCTTTTCACCTCGGGCGACCTGGTGCTGCCCCCCTACGGCTTCCGGTGGCTGGTGCCGGCTCCGGAGACCCGCCCCGGTCCTCCCGTCGAGACGACGCTGCGCGTGCACGTGGAGACGTTCTGGGGGGAGACGGTGCACGTCTTCGGCACCCCGGAAGCCCTCGGCAGCGGGGATCCCCGGCAGGCCCTCCCCCTCGACGCCGCTGACTACCCCTGGTGGACCGCCACCGTGGTCCTGCCGGCCGGCACCTGCTTCACCTTCCGGTGGATCAAAAAACGCGGCCCGCACCTGGTCGCACGGTCCGAAAAAACGTACTGGATGAAGGCCGGCGAAAACCGGATCTTTGAGGTTTGAACCGGACGTCGCACGTTGCACGTTTGACGTTACACGTTGCCCTTTTTACGTCACTTCGAGATTAGATTATGACGCCGATGCTGCACGCGGACGGTGTTGTTAAGCCTGACGCTGTAGCCGCCCCCTTCACGGGTGCGCTCTGCCAGACGCCGGCATACCCGGGCTGAAGCCCGCGGCTACCTTCCGTCCCAGCGCCCGTTGTTGTCCCTCCGTCCACACGGCTTTACCGAACTTCGAGCGTAGATTATGACGCCCATTCAGCCTGATGCTGTAGCCGCCCCCTTCACGGGTGCGCTCTGCCAGACGCCGGCATACCCGGGCTGAAGCCCGCGGCTACATACCGCTCGTCTCCACACCCAAAACAGCAACCCATCCGAAACGGTTCATGTCCCAGTCCTGGAAAGTGCGTATCTCGCTGGCGTTGAACTTCTTCGTCTTCGCCATCCTGCTGAACACGGTCGGCATCGTCATCGCCCGGGTCATCGAGAGCTACGGGGTCGACGAGGCGGCGGCGGCGAGCCTGGAAGCGTTCAAGGACCTCTCCATTGCGGTGGCTTCCTTTCTGCTGGCCGCCTACATCCCCCGCTTCGGCTACCGGCGGTCGATGCTGGCGGGGCTGCTGGCCGTGACGCTGGCCTGCATGCTGGTAGCCCTGGTGAGCGGTTTCTGGGTGACGCCCGTGCTCTACATGGCCATCGGCGTCAGCTTCGCCCTGATGAAAGGCGCCGTCTACGCCACCGTGGGCCTGATCACGAAGAACCAGCGGGATCACACGAGCCTGATGAACGTGCTGGAGGGAATCTTTCAGGTGGGAGCCCTCACCGGCCCGCTCTTCTTTTCCCTGGTGATCGGGCTGGACTTCTCCTGGAACCAGACCTACTGGCTCATCGCCATCGTGAGCGCGCTGGCGTTCCTGCTGCTGCTCGCCACCCCGCTCGACGAAAGCGAGGTGGCCTCGCATCCGGAACAGGCCGGCATCCTGGAGATGCTCAAGCTGCTGCGCCTGCCGATGGTGTGGGTGTTCGTCCTCTGTGCCTGGCTCTACGTGATGATCGAGCAGAGCTTCGGCACGTGGCTGCCCACCTTCCACGAGCGCATCTTCGGCCTCGCCCCCGCCATCGCCGCCGGGCTGTTGAGCGTCTATGCCGGCTCGATCGCCTTCAGCCGTTTTCTGATGGGCTATCTCTCGAAGCGCCTGCCCTGGCTGCCCACCCAGCTCGCCCTGCTCGCCGGCGCGTTCGTGCTCACCCTGAGCATCCTGCTGGTCACCGCCAGCTGGCAGCCCGGCACCATTACGGCCTGGCGCCAGATCCCCCCGCTGGCCCTCGCCTTCTCGGTGATGGGCTTCTTCATCGGCCCCATCTACCCGACGATCATCTCCATCATCCTGAGCAAGCTGGAGAAACCCCGCCACGCCGCCATGACGGGCCTGATCATCATCTTCTCCGCCCTCGGCGGCACCACCGGCTCGTTCATCGTGGGCTTCATCTCGCGCAGCTTCAGCACCCACGACGCCTTCTATTACCCCCTGATCCCGATCACCCTCCTGGGCCTGCTCCTGATCCCCTACAAACGCCTGACCGACCGCGCCGCCACCCTCACCTGACCGTTTTTCGTTTCTCGTTTCACGTTGCATGTTCGGCAGACTCGACGGAGTCCCCCGACCTTTTGTTTATTGCCACGAAGACACGAAGTCACAAAGAGATGGTGGGTGCACGTCTCCCAGAACGTGCAACATGAAACACGCAACCTGAAACCCGAAAGTACGATGCGCCTGCACCTCCCCGTCGAAGACACGTTCCGTCGCCTGCTCGCGCAGGAGGACACGGACGGCGACCGGCAGATCACCGTCAAGGACACCGGGCCGAAGCGGTTCGTCATCGAGGGGGAGACGCCCTACGTGGTGGAGGGCACGTACGCGCTGTCGAACCTGCTGCAGGAGCTGGCGCTGGCGCGGGAGGCGGGCCGGGCCACGCTTGCGCTCGACGCCGAACGGCTCCACGAGAACCCCGTCCACCGCATCTCCCGCATGATCCGCGAGCTGTTCTGGGACGGGCTGACGCGCACCGTCGACGCCGAGGGGCTGGCCCGCACGGCCATCGATACGAAGGGCGAGGGCGCCGACCTCGACCGCCGCGCCCGCGTCTACGTGCCGGCCACCGACCCCGTGGCGCAGGACTACTTCGCCGGCGTGGCGCGGGAGCGGCCCGGGCTGGGGCTGGAGGTCATCACCCTGCCCGAACAGATCACGCCCGAGTACGTCCTGGGCCTCAACGAGCGGCCCGGCATCCTGAGCCTGAAGCTCGTCCGCGGCGACGACGGGCGGCTGCGCGGGCTGCCGTTCGTGGTGCCGGGCGGGCGCTTCAACGAGCTCTACGGGTGGGACAGCTACTTCGAGGCCCTGGGCCTGCTCCACGACGGGCGCGTCGACCTGGCACAGGCGATGGTCGAGCACTTCCTCTACGAGATCACCCATTACGGGCAGATCCTGAACGCCAACCGGAGCTATTACCTGACCCGTTCGCAGCCGCCGTTCCTGACGGCCATGGGGTGGGCCGTCTACGAGCACCTGCCCGCCGGCCCCGCCCGCGACGCCTGGCTCCGTGACGTGATGACGACGGCCCTCCGCGAGTACGAGACCGTGTGGACCGCCCCGCCCAAGCTGACCGAGACGGGCCTGAGCCGCTACTACGGGCGCGGCATCGGGATGCCGCCCGAGACGGAGGAGGGCCACTTCGACGCCGTGCTCCGCCCCTACGCCGAGGCCGCCGGCATGGAGCTGCGGGCCTTTGCCCGTGCCGTCCGCCGCCGCGAGATCGTCGTCCCCGAGCTCGATGCCTACTTCGTCCACGACCGGGCGCTGCGCGAGTCCGGCCACGACAACAGCTACCGCCTCGAAGGGCGCGCCGCCCACCTCTGCACCGTCGACCTGAACGCCCTCCTCTACCGCTATGAGGTGGACCTCGCCCGCGCCATCGAGGAGGTCTTCGGCGGGCGGCTGGTGACGCCGGACGGCCGCACGCACACACCGGACGCCTGGCGGGCCCGCGCCGCGGAGCGCCGGGAGCGGCTCAACGCCCTCTGCTGGGACGCCGGCCGCGGCTTCTTCTTCGACTACGACTTCGTGGAAGGGCGGCAGACCGGCTTCGAGAGCGCCACCACGTTCTACCCGCTGTGGGCGGGACTGGCGAGCGAGACCCAGGCCGAGGCGCTGGTCGCCCGCGCCCTGCCGCTGCTGGAGGCGCCCGGCGGGCTCGTCTCGACGACCGAAGCCTCGCGCGGGCCCGTCTCCGACGAGCGCCCGCAACGGCAGTGGGACTACCCCTTCGGCTGGCCACCCCACCAGATCCTCGCCTGGCACGGCCTCCTCCGCTACGGCTACGCCGACGAGGCCCGCCGTCTGGCCTACCGGTGGCTCCACATGATCACGCGCAACGCCGCCGACTACAACGGCACCATCCCCGAGAAGTACGACGTCGTCCGCCGCACGCACGACGTGTTCGTCGAATACGGCAACGTGGGCACCGAGTTCGACTACATCACCCGCGAGGGCTTCGGCTGGATGAACGCCTCGTACCAGCTCGGCCTGGACCTGCTGACGCCCCGCCTGCGCGAGGCGCTCGAAGCCGGCACGCCGGTGGAGCACCTGTTCGGCTAAGCTTTGTGCGGTGCATACTCGCCGGCATAGACCGGTGGGTCCGTATCGGCAGGCCGTGCTCCGTTAGCGTTCCGGCGGCGGGCCCGGAGCGCGTCCAGGCTGTACCGGCCGGGTCCGATGAAGAGCAGGCTGAAGAAGAGCACGGCGCCCTTGAGAGCGTGTGCGGCGCCGCCCCAGCCGTCGCCCCGGCCCAGATGAAAAGCCACGGCGACGGACATCGTACCCAGGAGCCACAGGCACGCCGGGCGGAAGAACAGGCCCAGTGCCAGCAACAGCCCGCCCACCGTCTCGGCACAGGCGGCCAGGAAGCCCCAGAACACGAAGCCGAACTCGATACCCAGGTGGCTCACGGCCTGCCCGACCTGCGCCCAGCGCTCCGGTCCACCGACGAGCTTTCCCCAGCCGTGCAGGGTGATATAGGTCAACCCGATGCCGACGCGTAGCACCAGCAGGCCCAGGTCGATCAGGCGGCCTTTTCCGGAAGCATCCACGATGTCGTCGATCCGTTTTTAGCGTTGGAGAAAGTCGAGCACCGCCTCCGCGAACGCCTCCGGGGCATCGGCGTGGACCCAGTGTCCCGCCTCCGGGATCGTCACCAGTTCGGCCCGGGGAAACAGGCGGCGGATCGCCGGCAGGTCATCCTCCGCGATATACGGCGAGTCTTCGCCGCGGACGAAAAGCACCGGCCCGTCGAACGTTCCCGTCGCCTCGACGGGAACGTTGATCTTGTCGTAGTTCCGGTAGAGCGCCTCCAGGTTAGGCAGCCAGGTGTAACCGCCCTGGCCGTCCGGCCGGAGGTTCTTGAGCAGAAACTGGCGAATGGGGAGGGAGGGCACCCGCAGCGCCAGGGCCGCATCCACCTCCGCCCGGGAGCGGTAGGCGCTCAGGTCGAGGTCACGCAGGGCGTCCAGGATGTCGAGCTGCCAGGGCGGATAGGCCTTCGGCGCCATGTCCACGACGACGAGGCGGTCGACGCGGTCCGGGTACGTGAGGGCGAACTGCATGGCCGTCTTGCCTCCCATCGAATGCCCCAGCACGTGGGCCCGGTCGAGGCCGTGCCGGTCCATGAAGCCGGCCAGGTCGGCGGCCATCGACGGGTAGTCGTGCACCGGATCGTGCGGCGAGCGACCGTGGTTGCGCTGGTCGAGGGCATAGACGTGAAAGTGCTTGCCGAAGGCGCGGCTGGAGAGGGTGTGCCAGTTACCTCCCGAGCCGAGCAGCCCGTGCAGGATGAGCAACGGTGGCCCTTCGCCATACTCCTTGTAGAACAGCTCCATGGAGGGCGTGGATGGCTAAACGAAACCGTACGTACAACGGCCGGCGGCCCCGGGGGTTCGTCCGGCTCGGCCGGGCCCCGGCCTCATCCCTGTGCCGCCTGCGCGCGTAGCAGGTCGCGGATCTCCGCCAGCAGCTTTTCCTCGTTCGACGGGGCCGGCGGGGCGGGGGGCGGGGCAGCCTCCTGTTGCCGCTTCAACCGGTTCATCCCCTTGACAACCACGAACAGCACGACCGCCACGATCAGGAACGAGATCAGCGCATTGATGAAGAGTCCCAGCCCGAGGGCCACCCCGCCCGCCTCACGCACCGCCTCGATGGACTCCATGTTGACCCCGGCCTGTTCCGGCGCCCGGAGCACGATGAACAGGTTGCTGAAGTCCGGAGCAGAGAAAACCGCCGCGATGATCGGCATCAGGATGTCGTCCACGATCGACTTGACGACGACGCCGAAGGCAGCTCCGATGATGATACCCACGGCCATATCGACCATGTTACCTTTGAGTGCAAATTCCTTGAACTCTTTGAGCATGGCCTACCTCCCTGTGAAGTTCTGGATGCGGCTGGACGAGAGGCCACGGCGGGGACCTGGCCGTCGACGTGGCCGACGACAAACTTATCACCTCGGGGCACCCTCCGCAAGCCGGTTCGCCAAAAGCCCGGCAAGGGTGCAAAAACCGCGCAAAGCTCACAAACCCGGGACCGCAAAGCTGTAACTTGCGTCGCCGGGGTCTCGTGTAGCCCGAAAGCGAATCACCGGAACACAGCCTTTGCCCGACATGCTGCGTTTTCTCTGCCCGCTCCTGCTGCTCCTGATCTTTCCCGCCGCTACCATGGCGCAGGGACTCGACCTGACCGCCGGCGGCGTCGGGCTCGGCCTCGGCGACGTGCCGCGGGTCACGGGGATCCGCCTCAACTACCGGGACCGCCATCTGGAGCGGGTCAACGGGCTCAACGTCACGCTGTGGTACCCGTACCATCCGGCCGGCGGCACGGTCAACGGCGTGGCGGTCGGCTTGCCGCTGACGGGGGCACGGCGCGTCCACGGCCTCACGCTCGGGCTGGCCGGTGCCAGCGCAGACGAGCGGCTGACCGGCGTCATGGTTGGCGGCATCGGCCTCGGCTCCGGCGAAGACATCACCGGCCTCGGCCTGGCAGCGGCCGTGATCGGCAGCGGGCGCGACATCACGGGGCTCATGGTCGGCGGCTTCGGCGTCGGCAGCGGACGCAACCTGAGCGGCGTCATGGCGGCCTCCTTCGGCGTGGGCGCCGGCGGCAACCTGACCGGACTCTTCGCGGGTGGCTTCGGCGTCGGTGCCGGCGGTGACGTGCAGGGTATCGTCCTGGGCGGCCTCGGCGTGGGCACCGGCGGCAACCTGACGGGCATCGCCCTGGGCGGCCTCGGCGTGGGCACCGGCGGCAACCTGACGGGCATCGCCCTGGGCGGCCTCGGCGTCGGCACCGGCGGCACCCTGCGCGGCCTCGGCGTGGGCGGCCTCGGCGTGGGGGCCTCTCGCGTCGAAGGGGCCCTCGTAGCCGGCGTGGCGGCCGGCGCCGGCGCGATGACGGGCCTGGCCCTGGCCCCCGGCTATTTCAACCTCGGACGCGACGGCCTCTTCCGGGGCCTTGCCGTCAGCGCCTTCAACCACATCCGGGGCGAGCAGCGCGGGCTGACGATCGGGCTGTTCAACTATGCCCGTCGCCTCTACGGCCTCCAGATCGGGCTGCTCAACTATGCCGGCAACAACCCGAAGGGGCTCCGGCTCCTGCCCCTCGTCAACCTGCACTTCGATTAGCCGGCCCCGCGTCGCCACAGGCACCCTTCGAGCGTAAGCCCCGGTCCGAAGGCCACGGCCAGGCCCGTCCGGTAGCCGGCCTCCCCCCGCGCCCGCGCCGCCTCATGCCGGTCGAGAAACCGCTTGAGAACGAAAAAGATGGTGGGCGAGCTCATGTTGCCGTGCAGGCGGAGAACCTCCAGGCTGTCGTGCACGGCCTCGTCGGACAGGCCCAGCACCTCCTGCGCCCGCTCGACGATGGCCCGGCCGCCGGGATGGATCGCCCAGAAGTCGACGTCGCCGGGGGTGAGGCCGTGCCGTCCCAGCAGGGCCTCGACGAAAGCCGGCAACTGCCGCGCCAGCACGTCGGGCACCCGGCTGGAAAGCCCCATGAGGAAACCATTGTCGCCCACGTCCCACGTCATGTCATCCAGCGAATCCCCGTCGAGGAGGCAATGATCGCCGGCATAGGTGAGCCGCCCTCCGGCGTCGGGACGGGCTGCCAGCACCGCCGCCGCCGCTCCATCGGAGAAAAGCGCGTTGATGACGGCACTTTCGAGCGTCTGGCTTGCCTGGAAATGCAGCGTGCAGAGTTCGACGCAGACGACGAGCACGCGGGCCGCCGGATCGCTCCGGCAGAACCCGTGCGCCAGGCGCAACGCGTTGAAGGCGGCATAGCAGCCCATGAAGCCGACGATCACGCGCCGGGTATCCGGGCGCATGCCCAGACGCCGGACCAGCTCGACATCCAGCCCCGGCGCGAAGAAGCCCGTGCAACTGACGGCAACGACGTGCGTCACCGCCTCCGGTGCCAGGCCCGCCTGCCGGAGCACCGCACGGGCCACCTGCTCGGCCAGCGGAACGGCTGCCTCCCGGTATTTCCGGTTCCGTGCCGCCGTCGTCGGCTCGGGGCGGAGCGACCAGTTCGGCGGGAAAAAGGTCCAGTCCGCCGGCTCGCGCACGTAATCCTCCACGCACGAATAGCGGTAGTCGATGCCGGAGCGCGCGTAGAGTTGCGGGATGCGCCGGCGGATACCCTCGGGCTGGCTGTCGACGCGCTGCATGAACGACGCCGCATAGGCCTGCGACCGCCGCAACGGCGGGTTAGCGGTAGCGATGGCTTCGAGCGTCGTCGGCATGGCGTATTACGTTGCGCGTTGCGCGTTTACACGTTCCACGTTGCGTGTTGGCATGTTCCACGTTGCGCGTTGGCATGTTCCACGTTGCGCGTTGGCATGTTCCACGTTGCACCTTGATGTGGAAAAGGGCCTTCGACGCGTCGCATCACATCCGGGCGTTCATACCAACGTGTAACTTTCCAACGTGTACCGTGCAACGCTATTCCCGTTCGGCGGCTTTCGCCTCGTCCCAGTACCGATCCATCTCGGCAAGGCCGGCCTCGGCGAGCGACCGGCCGGTTTCGGCCAGGCGCTGCTCGATGTGCCGGAAACGGCGGACGAACTTGTCGTTGGTGCGGCGGAGGGCGTTCTCCGGGTTGACGCCCACGAAGCGGGCATAGTTGACCAGGGCAAAGAGCAGGTCGCCGAACTCGTCTTCCAGGGTCCCGGGGTCGGTGCCCGCCTCGGCCCGGTTCCGGAACTCGCGGATCTCCTCCTCCACTTTGTCCCAGGCGCCCTCTTTTTCGGGAAAATCGAACCCGACACCGGCCGCTTTCTCCTGGATCCGGTAGGCCCGCAGCAGGGCCGGCAGCCGGCCGGGTACGCCGTCGAGCGTCGAGGTGCGGTCGCCTTCGGTGTTTTTGATCTGTTCCCAGTTGGCCAGCACCTCCTCGACACCGGCAACCTCCACCTCACCGAAGACGTGCGGATGACGGCGGATGAGCTTGGCCGTTTCCGCCTCGATGACGTCCTTCAACGTGAAGCGGCCGTCCTGCTCGGCGATGACGCTGTGGAAGACCACGTGGAGCAGCACGTCGCCCAGCTCTTTCATCAGGGCGTCATGGTTACCGGCGTCGATGGCCTCCACCGTCTCGTATGCTTCCTCGATGAGCAGGTGCTTGACGGATTCGTGGGTCTGCTCCCGGTCCCAGGGGCAGTCCCGGCGCAGCTGGCGTACGACGGCGACGAAGTCCGCATAGGCTTCGAGGGCTGCGGGCGCCTCGGCGAACTGGGGTTCGTAAACTTTCTTTTCAGGCATGGAGCGAGCGGTCTGGGGATAACGTGGGCCGGTGGGTGCGGCACCCTGATCAACCCGCCAGTTAAAAATTTGTTTTTTTCTTCGAGCCCTGTGACGCAGGGTTGACACCCGCCCCGTTTTACCTTAGCGTCGGACCTTCAGCAAGGTGCCCCGCTTGCGGGGACGCTCCTTGATTTTTTGAATCATTACATCTCCTGGTGGATTCGTGTAATGAGGTCGGGAAAGGCCGGGGCGGCGGAGCCGTCGCCGGTGGACTCATGTAGAATCGCCAGGGGCTCATGTAGGACCGGACGCAGGGTGCGTCCTAAAACAGCAGGAGGTGTAATCATGGCACGCGGAGTCAACAAAGTCATCCTCATCGGCAACCTGGGCCAGGACCCCGAACTGCGCTACACGGGCGGCGGCACGGCCGTCTGCAACATGCGCCTGGCCACGAACGAGTCCTACAAGGACGCCGACGGGCAGTGGGTCGAGCGCACCGAGTGGCACAACGTGGTGGCCTGGGGCCGCCTGGCCGAGATCTGCAACGAGTACCTGAAGAAGGGCTCGCAGGTCTACTTCGAGGGTTCGCTCCAGACCCGCTCGTGGGAGGACCGCGACGGCAACACCCGGTACACGACCGAGATCAAGGCACGCGAAATGATGATCCTCGGCAGCCGGGATGCCGGGCCGGAGGCGTTCGAGGGGACGTCCCAGAGCGCGCCCGCCCGTCCCCAGCAGCAGGCCCGCCCGAAACCGCAGACACAGCCCGACGACTACACGTTCGATCCGGACGACGAACTGCCGTTCTGAACGATCCGGACGCCGGGTACGGACGGGCACGCGCCCGCAAAGGCGCCGCTTCCCCCGGGGAGGCGGCGCCTTCTTTCATTGTGAAACGCCCGGCCAACCGGCCGGACCGTCCCGCGGCGCTTGAACTCGCCATCTCCCGGCCGATACCCTCCGATAAAGCACCCGCACCCCCCGCACCGGAATCGTACCACTTCCTGCTCCGACGACGCGCCCCCTCACAACCTCCGTCCCCCGGAGCAGGCCAGCCACACCCTGACGTAACATGATCGGGTCCAGACCGCCATCGGTTCATGGGCGGCTCCGGCCATTTTTCCTCCCGACGCTCCTGCTGGTGCTGGTGCCGCTGCTGTCGCTCCCGTCGTGCCGACCGGACCCGCAGGCCGTGCTCACCACGGTCCGCGACGTCGCCCTCGCCAACGCGGATACCACCCGGCACGGCCGGCCCGTTCAGCTCCACGGCATCGTGACGTACTACGACCCCGCCTGGCAGATGCTGTTCGTCCAGGACTCGACCGGCGGGCTCTACATCAACCCGCAGGGCACGGACTTTCCCCTCCGTTCCGGGCACTACGTCGAAGTCACGGGGCGGACCGGCACCGCCGACCTGGGACTCGTGAAGCCGCAGCTCCGGGTACTGGAGGAAACCTCCCTGCCGCCGGCCGTGGAAGTCTCCATCGCCCACCTGGCCGGCTTCAATGAAATCTCGCAGTGGGTCGAGGTGGCCGGCATCGTGCGCACCGCGACCATCACGGACAACCGCCTCGTCCTGGAAATCGACGACGGGAAAGACCGGCTCCTGATCCGGGTCCTGGACTTCTCCGGGATGGATCCGGCAACGCTGGTCGATGCCGAGGTGCGCGTGCGGGGCGTCTGTGCCCTCCTGTTCGATGCGGACTGGAACGTCGCCGGCGTGCAGGTCTTCAGTCCCTCCCTGGATCAGGTCACCATCGAAAAGCCGGCGCCGCCTCCGCGGGAAGGCCTGACCCTCGCCGACCTGCACACGACGCCCCCGGACGGCCACCGCATTCGTGTGCGCGGAACCGTGCGCGCCGTGGAAACCGAAACTGCCTTCATACTCGAAGACGACACGGGAACGATCCCCGTCGAGACCGTGGCCGCGTGGCTGGTCCGCCCCGGTGACCGGGTGGAAGTGCTCGGCTTCCCGGAGGGCCTGCCCGGGCAACGCACGCTGCAGGACGCCACCCTCGAGGTGCTCCGCGCCGCCCCCCTCGAGACGATGGCCCCGGCACGAGGCGACCTGCCCCTGCTGACCACCGTCGCGGCGGTACGGGCGCTTCCGGCCACCGAAGCCGAGCGCGGGTATCCGGGAAAAGCTGGAAGCCGAGGAAATCCTCCGCGAGCAGGCGCAGGCGGCCAGCCGGGCCAAGAGCGAGTTCCTGGCCAACATGAGCCACGAGATCCGCACGCCCATGAACGGTGTCCTCGGCATGACCGAGCTCGTCCTCGACACCGACCTGACTGCCGAACAGCGCGAATACCTTAAAATCGTGAAGACATCGGCCGAGTCGCTGCTGACCATCATCAACGACATCCTGGATTTCTCCAAGATCGAGGCGGGCAAGCTCGGCCTCGAGACGATCCCCTTCCGCCTGCGCGAACACGTCGGGCGCACCTTGAAGACGCTGGCGGCCCGGGCGCACGAGAAGGGGCTGGAGCTCATCTGCGACATTGCGCCCGACGTGCCGGATGCCCTGCGGGGCGACCCGGTGCGGCTGAGCCAGGTGCTGGTCAACCTCGTCAGCAACGCCGTCAAATTCACCGAGAAGGGCGAGGTGGTCGTCACCTTTCGCAAAGCCGAACCGGAAGACGAGACAGGGCAGGAGGTCACGTTGCACGTCACCGTGCGGGACACCGGCCTCGGCATCGCTCCCGAGCACCAGGCCCGCATCTTCGAGGCCTTCGAGCAGGCCGACATGTCCACCACGCGCCGTTACGGGGGCACCGGGCTGGGGCTGGTCATCTCCTCCCGCCTGGTCGACCTGATGCAGGGCCGGATCTGGCTCGAGAGCACCCCGGGGCAAGGCAGCACGTTCCACTTCACCGTGCGCCTGGCACGCGATCCCGAAACGGACCGGCTCGTCCAGCCCGGGCCGTCGCTCCCGCTGGCCGGGCAGCCGGTGCTCGTGGCCGACGACAATGCCACGAACCGGCGCCTCCTGCAAGAGATCCTGCAGCACTGGGGAACCACACCGGTGCTGGTCGAGGACGGGCCGGCCGCGCTGGCAGCCATGGACCGCGCCGCCGGCGGCGGATCGCCCTTCTCCCTCGTGCTGCTCGACCTGCAGATGCCGGAGCTGGACGGGCTGGCCGTCGCCGAGCGGATCCGGCAGCGGTGGGGCCCCGAGCAGGTCACGATCGTCCTGCTCACCTCGGCGATCCAGCAGGGCGTGGCCGAGGCGTGCAAGCGGCTCCGGGTGGATGGCCGCCTGATGAAGCCGTTCACGCAGGCGGAGCTCTACGAAACGATTGCAGCGGCCCGGCGGCATCACCGCCCCCGGGAGACCGGCGGCCGGCAACCCGTCCTCCGGACCCGGGAGGCCGAAACCGCCAGGGGGCACGCCGCACCCGCCCGCTCCCTCCACATTCTGCTGGCGGAGGATAACCCGGTCAACCAGAAGGTGGCAGTGCACATCCTGGAGAAAGAGGGGCACCGGGTCACCGTCGCCGCGAACGGGCACGAAGCCGTTGCCGCCTGGGAACGGGATACGTTCGACCTGGTGCTGATGGACGTGCAGATGCCGGAGATGAACGGCTTTGAAGCCGCCGCCGCCATCCGGGCCCGGGAGGATGGGCATGCCCGCCGTACCCCCATCATCGCCCTGACCGCCCGCGCCATGCAGGGCGACCGGGAAGCGTGCCTGGAGGCCGGCATGGACGGATACCTCTCCAAGCCCATCCAGCTCGGCGAGTTGCGTACAACCCTGGCACAGTGGACCGGGCAGCAGCCGGGTGCCGGCCCCGGGCAGCCCGTCGCCGGCCGAAGGTACCCCCGCAAAACAACCGCTCTTGATTTTTAACCCGGCACGCAGGTTATTTTGGGGCTTTGCCGGCACGGCCGCACCCGCCGCCACCTCCGGCAGCATCACCACGGCGAAGACGTGCAGGGCAAGGGGGGCAAGCCCGGCGCAGCACGTCCGACGCACGCCGTCCCCCACCCTGCGATGCCTCGCCCCGGCACCGTACAACCGAAGCGGTATCCTTCATCCTCCTGAACCAGACCCGGAGCCTTCCACCATGTCCGTCCCCTCACTAGATCGTGGTCAGTGGAGCGGTAAGCTCGGCTTCATCCTTGCCGCGGCCGGCTCGGCCATCGGCCTTGGCAACATATGGCGTTTCCCGTACACGGCGGGCGAAAACGGCGGGGGGGCGTTCGTGCTCATCTATCTGGTGTTCGTAGCCCTCATCGGGGTGCCGGTCCTCCTGGCCGAGCTCGCCATCGGCCGCAAGACGCAGCGCAACCCCGTCGGGGCGTTCAAAGCGCTCGTGCCCGCATCGTGGTGGCCGCTGGTGGGGGGGCTGGGGGTACTGACCGGCTTCGGCATCCTGGCCTTCTACAGCGTCGTGGCGGGCTGGACGCTCGGCTACCTGTTCATGGCCGTCACCGGGGCCCTGCACGAAGCGACCACGGCCGACGTCAGCGGCACGATCTTCACCGGTCTCGTCGCCGACCCCCTCTGGGCCATCGTGCTCTCGGGCCTTTTCCTGGTGCTGACCATCGTGATCGTGCGCGGCGGCGTCTCGGGCGGCATCGAACGGGCCACGAAGATCCTGATGCCGCTGCTGTTCCTGATCCTGCTCGCCCTTGCCGTGCGCGCCACGACCCTGCCCGGCGCCGTGGAGGGCATCGCCTACCTCTTCAAACCCGACTTCTCCCGGATCGATGCGGGGGTCGTCATGGCCGCGCTGGGGCAGGCCCTCTTCAGCCTGAGCCTGGGCATGGGCGCCATGATCACCTACGGCTCCTACCTGCCCGAGCGGGAGAACATGCCGTTTGCCGGGGTTTCGGTGGCGATCTTCGACACGCTCATCGCCGTGCTGGCCGGGCTGATCATCTTCCCGGCCCTCTTCGCCGCCGGCGGCGATCCCAGCGGCGGGCCCGGCCTGGTCTTCATCGTGCTCCCGACGATCTTCAACGCCCTGCCCGGCGGAACGGTCGTCGCCATCGCCTTCTATGCCCTGCTGGCCATTGCCGCGCTCACCTCGACGATCAGCCTGCTGGAGGTCGTCGTCTCCTATTTCGTGGACGAGCGTGGATGGAGCCGCGAGAAAGCCGCCTGGCTCATCGGCGGGCTGTGCTTCGTGCTGGCCGTCCCGTCCGCCCTCTCACAGGGCGCCGTCGCGGCCCTCAGCGGCGGCGATGAGGGTCTTATTGCCTGGGACTTCCTCACGCTCAACAACAACGTCTGGGGCAACTACTCCCTCAGCATCGGCGCCATCCTGATCTGCATCTTCGTGGGATGGAAGTGGGGCCTGCCGAACGCCATCGCCTCGCTCGAGGCCAGCGGCGACCGGCTGCCCGCCGCCGGGGCCTGGGGGGTGCTGGTCAAATACGTGTGCCCCGTCGTGATCCTGATCCTGCTCATCTTCATCGTCGCCACCGGAACGTACTTCTGAGCGGGACGGGCCACGCGCCGGCTTTTGCCCCGGCGCAAAGGAACCCGCCTCGTCCGGCAAACGTAGTTTTTGCACCGTTTCGGTGAGCAGACGGGCTCTTGCCTTTTGAACAAGCCGAGGGAGTTTCCCTCACCGGCCTTGGACCCTGACCTTCCACCGTTATCCGCCCTAGGTTCTCTTCTCCAGCAAACGCAGGCCTTCTCGCCGGGCACGCCGGGCGCCCTCGTGGCGGCACTCATCCTCCTCGTGCTCCTCTTGCTGGCCTCCGCCGTGTTCTCGGGCTCTGAGGTGGCGCTCTTTTCGCTCTCGGCCACAGACCGCGACCTGCTGGCCCGGCAGGGAGACAGCGCCAGCCGCCGCGTGCTCCGGCTGCTCGAACGGCCACGTTCGCTCTTGATCACGATCCTGATCCTCAACACCCTGGTCAACGTGGCGGCCGCCATCCTGGCGGCCCTCGTCACCCACGGCGTGGCGCAGTACTACGGCTGGCCGCCGGCGCTGACCGTCTTCCTCGAAGTCATCGCGTTGACCTTCGTACTGCTGGTCGTCAGCGAGATCACGCCGAAGCTGATCGCGGCCCGGCATGCCCAGACCTTCAGCCGCCGCATCTCGGGCCCGTTGTTCGTGCTGTATCACCTGCTGGCGCCCCTCTCCGGGGCCCTCTCACGCGCCATGCGCCGCGTGCAGGACCGCCTCAAGCCCACCGTCCGCCCCCTCTCCGGCGAAGACCTCAAGACGATGGCCGAGATCGGCGAGGCCCACGGCACGCTGGAAGAAGACGAAAAGGCCCTGATCCACTCCATCATCGAGTTCGGCGAAACCACCGTGCGCGAAATCATGGTCAGCCGCCTCGACATCGTGGCCCTGCCCGTGACCGCGACGCTCTCGGAAGCCCTGGAAACGATCCGCACCAGCGGCCACTCCCGCCTGCCCCTCTACGTCGAGCACCTGGACAACATCATCGGCATCGTCTACGCCAAAGACCTGTTGCCCTACACAAACGCCCACAACGGCAGCCGGCGGGTCGACTGGACCCGCCTGGCCCGCTCGCCCATGTTCGTTCCCCTGGGCAAAAAGCTCGACGACCTGCTGAAAGATTTCCAGCTTCGCAAAACCCACATCGCCATCGTGGTCGACGAGTACGGGGGAACGGCGGGCCTGGTCACCCTCGAAGACGTGCTCGAAGAGATCGTCGGCGACATCCGCGACGAACACGACGACGACGAGGAAGAACTCTGCGAGCCGATCGACGCGCACACCTACCGCTGCGACGCCCGCATCAACCTGGACGACCTCAACGAACTCCTCGGACTCCGGCTCGACACCGAGAACTTCGACTTCGAAACACTCGGCGGCCTCATCTTTCACCTCCTCGGCGCCATCCCCTCCGAAGGCACCGAGGTCACCTATGAAAACCTCCACCTGCGCGTCGAAACGATCGAGAACCACCGCATCGGCACGGTGCTCGTCCGCGTCGAACCCCCGGTGGAAAATGAAGAAGAAATTTCGGAGAAAGGCACGTCGGACACGTCCTGACGGCGGCACAGCCGGTCGGGCCCGGCGTTGGACGAACGCCCTTGCCGGGCACAACCGAAGCGCCGCCGTGTAAGGACACCCCCAGCGAGCAAGACAACGGCTTTCAGCGGCGTTCAACATCCCGGTTACCCATGCGACGCATCAAGGAGTACTGCGGTATCTTCGGCATCTACAACGCGGACAACGCCGCGCGCCACATCTACCTCGGCCTCCATGCCCTCCAGCACCGGGGACAGGAATCCGCCGGCATCGTCACCTCCACCTTCGACGAACACCGGCGACGATGGGTGATGCCGGCACACCGCGGACCGGGGCTCGTCCTCGACGTGTTCCAGGATGCGACCCTCTTCGAGACGAAGCTGCTCGGGCGCGCCGGCATCGGCCATAACCGCTACTCGACCAGCGGCGCCTCGGACAACCCCGCCAACATCCAGCCTTTCGTCGTCCACTACCGGGACGGCAACCTGGCGCTGGCACACAACGGCAACCTCTCCAACGCCCGCGAACTGCGCCGCAGCTTCAGCCAGCGCGGCACCCTCTTTCAGACCACCAGCGACAGCGAGCTCATCCTCCACCTGATCGCCCAAAGCCCGCGCCGCCGGCAGATTGACCAGATCCTGGACGCCCTGACCCAGGTGGAAGGCGCCTTCTCCCTCGTCATCCTGACCGACGACAGCCTCATCGCCGTCCGCGACCCGAACGGCTTCCGCCCGCTGGCCCTCGGTCGCCTCGGGGAACCGGAGCAGGAAGGCGGGCCGGCCTACTGCGTCGCCAGCGAAACCTGCGCCTTCGACCTGGTCGGGGCCGAATACGTCCGCGACATCGAACCGGGCGAGGTGCTCGTCATCAACCAGCAAGGCTGCGAAACCGGCCGGTTCGAACGCTACCACCTCGCCCAGAACCACGGCGTCAGCCCCTGCATCTTCGAATACGTCTACTTCTCCCGGCCCGACTCCCGCGTCTTCGGCGAAATGGTCGACAAGGTGCGGCGCAAGATCGGCAAACAGCTGGCCCACGACGCCCCCGTACCGAAGGTGCCCGACGACGAAAAACAACCCATCGTCATCTCCGTCCCGGACTCCTCCAACACCGCGGCCCTGGGTTACGTGACCGAATGCCAGAAGCTCGGCTACCGCTGCCGCTTCGAAATCGGGCTCATCCGCAACCACTACGTCGGGCGCACCTTCATCTCCCCGGGGCAGAACCGGCGCGAAACCAAGGTGCGGAGCAAGTTCAACACGGTCGCCGGCGTACTCAAAGACCGCATCGTCGTCATGGTGGACGATTCCATCGTCCGGGGGACCACGGCCAAGTTCCTCGTGCGGATGGTTCGGGAGGCCGGCGCCAAAGAGGTGCACTTTCGCGTGACCTCACCGCCGGTCATCAGCCCCTGCTATTACGGCATGGACTTCCCGAGCCACGAAGAACTCTTCGCCAACCAGTTCGACGGCAACATCGAGGCGATGCGGCAATGGCTGGGCGTCGACTCGCTGGCCTACCTCTCGGTCGAAGGACTCATGAAGGCCGTCCGCGCCGCCAACGAGCGCGAACAGAACTACTGCAACGCCTGCTTCACCGCCCGCTACCCGGTGCCCGTCGAGATGGGGGTCACCAAGGAAGAGAACGAATGGTAAGCAAGCCAGGAGCAGGATGCATGCCGGAAACGACAAGCGTTAATATCTTGTGAATAACTCACGGGCAACCCGCAAAACCACGGGCGTTTCTTGCATCTCGGCCGGTCTTTTTTACCTTTCGTTTCCCCTTCGGCCTGTTGTCTTTCCCCACCTACATGCTTTCGTACCCATGCACAACCGCATCGACCTGGCGATCCGGGCGATGACGGTCGGCGCTGGCGTCGTCGGTCTGATCCTGTTTGTGGTCTTTCAGATGCTCTGAGCGGCGACCTCGTCTGGTTCGTATCCCTTTCGCTCATGCCGGTTCGTGACCGGCCCCGACGCGACGCACAACCGTCCTTCCGGCACGGCTGTGCGTTTTTTCTGGTGCGTACGCCTCCCATACGAACCACGTCCCACGGCTTCACGCAAGAACCCTGAGGCCGGCTTCGGGGGCCGCGGGGGCTCCTCCGGGATGTGTGGCGGGGCATCCGTGGCGGCGAGACGGCCTTCCGCCACCCGATCAAAAAGTACGCCCCTCCCACGGGTCCCGATTCGAACTCCCCCGTGCCATACGGACCTCTTCAACTTTTCAAGCGAAATCGGTATGACCGGCCTGAGGCCGGGTAAAACATTCGGCTTCCCGGGCTGTTTTATAGCTCCGGCCGTATCTTCACGGCCGGTCCGGCCTGACAACACACAGAACCGATGAGCGCGTTGATCCTCGTAGGCGACCGGGTGCTGATCGCCCCCGATGACGGCGAACGCCAGACGAAAGCCGGGTTGTACCTGCCGGCCACGGTAGCGGAGCAGGAGCGGGTGCAGACGGGCCGTGTGGTGAGCGTCGGCCCCGGTTATCTGACGCCCAACCCGGAGTATGACGAGCGCGAGTCCTGGGCGGCGCGCAGTGCGGTGCGCTACCTGCCCCTGCAGGCACAGCCCGGCGACTATGCCTTCTTCCTGCGCAAGGAAGCCGTGGCCATCACCTACGAAGACCGGGCGTACCTGATCGTACCGCACGCGGCCATCCTGGCCCTCGTCCGCCCGGATCCCGAGGACGTGCTCGGCGGTCTCGGCGACGCGGACCTGAGCGACCTCGACGACCTGCTGCCCTGAATCGTTTTCAGCCCTGCCACCAGGGGCGTTCGGGCGCCGGTGGCGACGTCACCGAGACCGCCGGGCGCCGGCCGGGCGGAGGCGCCGGAGGCGGCGAAGGCACCTCTTTCCGGACGGGCAGCGGGCGCAGCCGCAACAGATACCGAAGGTACGCCCCGTAGCCGACCTGCGGGCACGACGCCGCCCGCCGCGCGAGGGCGGCCCGTTCCTCCTCCTGCAAGGTCATCTTCTCCCGCAGGCGCGCCATCCCGGCGTCGAGCGCGGCCAGGCGATGTTCCACGTACCGGTCGATGCGCCGCCGCTCGGCCGGGGAAAGCGCCTCCGGCAGGTCTTTTTCGTAGGTGGCGACCAGGGCGGCCCGCCACATCGCCACACGGGCACGGCTGGCCTCGCTGAGACCGGTGACGCGCTGCATGCGCTCCGGCGTCACGTGCACGGCCGTCCGGATCCCCGCGGCCTTCAGCCGCACGACCACCTTGTGACTGAGCCCTTCGATCTGCCGCACCTCGTCGATGAAATGGTACTTGAGGCGGTCGTGCAGGGCCTGTTCCTGCAACGCGCGCAGGTGTTCTTCCTTGAGCCGTTCCCGCCTTGCCAGCAGGGCCTGCCGGGCTTCGGCCTGCTCTGCCGCCTGCCGCCGGAGCCGTGCAAGGACCTGGTCGAGATAGGCCGCTTCCTGCCGCAGGCGTTTGCGTCGCCGCACCCCGGGCAACCGCCCATACCGGTACAGGCTCAGCCCGACCGCCGCGGCCACCACCAGGACCAGCACGGCCAGCCCGGCCGGAGCTCCGGCCACGATCCCGGTGCCGCCTGCCAGCAGCATCCCCCCGCCGAGTCCCGGCAGGAACCACCGCTCGAGGCCCCGGCGGGCCACCCGTTCCATGGAACGCCGCCGGGCGGCCCGCCGCCTCGGCGAAGCGACGGGCCGCCCGGCCAGCACCTCCTCCAGTGCCGGGACAGCGGCGGGCTCCAGCAGGCAGGCGCGCTGCAGCGCCCCGGCCAGCGGAGCAACGGCCTCCACGGAGGCCAGCTCGGCCAGCAGCGCCGAGGTGGCCGGCTCATAGAAGTCGGCGGCGCGAAAGAGCAGGTTCTCGCCCGAGTCGTACACCGCCCAGAGTTCGGGCCGTGCGGCACAGGCCCGGAGGGCCGTGTAGATCACCAGGCCGGGGAAACGATCGAGGTACGGCCCGAAGTCGTCCTCATGCCGGTCGGGATGCTGGTAGTTCCGGTGCCCGATCTCCGGGCTTTTGCGCCCTTTGAGCGCCGGCACGTACATCGTATCGTAGTCGACGAGCTTCAGGTGGAAATCGTGCTTCGCTTCGACCACGAGCACGTTGCCGTGCTGCAGGTCGCCGTGGGCGACGCCGGCGCCGGCGAGGTCGCGCAGCAGCACCCGCCACTTTTCGGCCAGCGTTTCCAGCACCCCGGGCCGATCCAGGTTTCGCTGAACGAACGTATTCAGTGGCGTCCCCTCCACCCAGGCCATCTTCAGCACGGGAAAGATGGCCGTGCCGACGCGGATGCCCTCGGGCTGGTAGTCGAAGTCGACGGTGCAGGAGAGCGGGTGAGCAGCCAGGTGGCGGGCGACGGCGCGGTAGCGCCGGGCCTGCTCGGGCACATCCGTGAGAAAGCACTTCACGGCCCAGCGCCCGGTGCGGCCCTGCATCGGAAAGACCGCCGCAAACGTCCCGGTCACGACCCGGGGTAACCCCCAGGCCTGCTCTTCGGGCCGGGCCTGTTGCAGGGCGGGATCGAGAAAGGCGGTTGCCGGATGCTGAACGGCTTCCTGATAGGCACCGGGTGTAGGGTATTTCGCCATGGTTGTGCAGCCAGGTCGGCCTCAGTCGATACGTGTCGCTTCGAGACCGGCATCGCTTGCGTCGAGGTCGATCACGACCAGGGTGACGTCGTCGTTACGCAGGCCCTGCCGGCGGGCCGCTTCGACGCGGTCCCGGAAGGCGGCGCCGCTCCACCCGGCGACGGCCTCCCCCTGCATCAGCCAGGCAGCCAGGGCGTCGGTAGCGAGCAGGAAGCGGTCGCCGGGTTGCCAGGTTCCGGCCCGAACCGTCACCGGGGTTTCGGTCCCGGGCCGGCTGTGCACGAGCACCGGGCGATGGTGGAACTGGCCGGGGGCGTCGAGGGGCCAGCACAGGTGCACCGCACCGCCGCGTACGACCAGCAGGCAGCAGTCGCCCACGGCCAGGGCGTGCCAGGTGCCGTCATGCCGGAGGCTCAGCCCCAGGAAGGCGGCGGCGGCCCCTTCACGGGCCTTCTCGGCGGCATACCAGGGCAGCTCCGGCAGGCGGGCCGCCACCGCAGCCGCCCACACGCTGCGCTGCACGTCGACGAAGGCGGTGAACGCCTGGGGGTCGGCGACGTCCGACGCCACAAAGCCTTCGACGAGGGCCTGCGCCCACCGCGCCGCAAAGGCCGTCTCCGTGGCCCCGTCGGCAATGGCCACCCGGTACGGCCAGGTGCCGGGCTCCGGCACGGCAAAGGCGTCCTCGTATTCGTCCGGGGCATGCCCGTCCTTCGGCAACCAGGCTACTTGCGGCCGTATGCGAACCGTCCGATTCAACGTTCAACCTCAAATCCAGTCAGAGCACGCGGACCGGTACGGGCGCGGGCCCGCAATCCGTAAGGCCTGCCCGGTCGAGCGCCGGTTCATCGCAGCGTGCTCGGCCGGGTGCCGACTTCGAGGAACCGGACCAGCGCGACCGGGTCCGCATTGAAGACGAAGCCGCGGGCGTCCATGCTGACGGCATAGCCTTCCTGTTCGGCGGCGGCCCGCATCGAGAACGGCAACACGCTCGACATCTGGAAGAGCTGTTCGGCGTAGGCATCGGGCAGGCCGTTCATCCGATCCGGCAACTCCACCGGCATGGCTTCAACGCTGGAGAGGTGCACGTTGAAGAGCAGCACCTCGCCGTCGTCCGTGCCGAAGGAGCAGAGGGTGCGGGCATAGCGGAGTGGGTCGCCGTCGGTGGCTTCGCCGTCGGTGATGTTGAGTACGATGGGGGGAAAGCCGTGCGGATGCAGGTCGATCCAGCGGCGCACCATCTGCGTGGCCAGGTCCAGGGCCTGGCACATCGGTGTGCCGTTCCTGGCCTCGGGGTCGAACCACACGGGAAACCGAACGCGTTGTTCGACGAGGCCGCCGGCGCCGTCGGGCACCTGTTTGCGCCGCTCTTCGAGCCGGAGGGGGTGCTCGGCCAGGTGGCTGATCGGGATGAGGTCGAGGGCCGTACCCAGCGCCTCGGTCGGCCTTACCAGCGGTTGCACGCGGGCCCCGTACCCCACGACGCCGACGTAGAAATAGTCGCGCACGCCGTCTTCCTTGGCGCACCGCAGCACCAGGTTCTGGAGCAGGCGGTTCATCACGTCGGCCAGCACGCGGGCTTTGCTCGGGGCGGCATCGCCCTTCTCTTCGGCCCCGCCGAAGGGCTCCTGCATCGAGGCGGACTGGTCGAGCAGAAAGAGGAAGGCGGCGGGGCTGCTTCGGCTGATTTCGGCGGAATACGGCATGCCTGCGGGGGTTCGGCTTGCGAGGGTCGGTGCCGCAACGCGATCCGGCGGCCGCTGTGCGCCTCGGTATACAGACGAGGCCGGAGGATGATTCGCCCCGTGCAGGACGTTCAAGGAAAATGCAAGGGACGCAGGGGCGGCGTCCTCAATCGTCCCGTGAGGAGCCGTTCTTGCCGCGCCGACGCCCACGGCGGCGTTTCCCACGCCGGTTCGGGTCGTGGCGCTTCGAGCACGCCGTGTCGTCCTGTTCCCGGGGTACGAGCCATTCCTTCACCATCGCCAGCGGCTTGTCTTCCCAGGATCCGTCCTCATACTGAATCCACACAAGGTCTTTGAAAATGTCGACTTTTTGCACGCTGGCAGGGCCCTGTGCCGTCTGCACCTGCGTACCGACCGCAGGAAACGCCTCGAGCGCCTGCATGTATTGCTCGAGTTCGTAGTTGAGGCAGCACTTGAGCCGGCCGCACTGCCCGCTGAGCCGGACCGGGTTGAGGGGCAGGTTCTGCACCTTCGCCGACTGCGTGGTGACCGGTTTGAAGGATTGCAACCAGGTGGAGCAGCACAGCTCGCGCCCGCACGAGCCGATGCCGCCGATGCGGGCGGCCTCGTCGCGCGCGCCGATCTGGCGTAGTTCGACGCGCGTGCGGAAGCGCCGCGCCAGTTCCCGCACCAGCGCCCGGAAGTCCACCCGGTGCTCGGCGGTGAAGTAGAACGTGACCTTTTTGTGGTCGAACTGCCACTCCACATCGACGAGCTTCATGGGCAGGTTCATCCGTTCGATGGCCCGCCGCCCGATCAGAAACGTTTCGGCCTCCTCCTCCTTGTTGGTTTCCCACTGCTCGATGTCGTGGAGGTTGGCCATGCGCACCACGTTGGGGAATTCGGCCTGTTCGTCGAGTCCTTTGGATTTGAGACGCAGCCGGACGAGCTCGCCCACCATGTGAACCGCCCCGAAGTCGACCCCCCGGTCCGCCTCCACGATGACATAGTCCCCGGTGTGCAGGTCGAGGTTGTGCACGTTCCGGTAGAACCCCCTCCGATTGCCCTTGAAGGCGACCTCGACGACCTCGTAGACGACGGGGGCACCGCTGATTCCCAGGTCGGGCAGCCAGTCATAGACGTGCAGGGCCGGGCACGTACCACAGCCACTGCTTCCGCAGCTGCCGCTACATCCCCCGCCACCACATCCTCCGGAACCACAAGGCATAATCTATATCCATGAAAACTGAGAGGATTGCATGAACAGGCCGGGCGACCTTCGGACAGGCCGTCCCGTTCCGCTTCCGGTGTCGTCGCCCGGGGGAACGCTGCTTATAAGCCCGCGCCCGTCACAAGTTCATCAGGAACGTGTTTCGACGGTGCCGGCTCGGCGAGGGGGCGGTAGAGGCGCCCGTCGTGCCGCCCGCGCATGGCCCGTCCGAGCGCCAGCGCCAGCGACATCAGCACCAGCGTCAGGTGTACGTTCCGTTCCACCAGTTCGATGGCTTCCTCGACGAGGGCGGTCATGGCCTCCAGGTCGGCGCCGGGAACGTTTTCGCAGAACCGCTCGATGACCGGCCGCTGGTCGACGTTGACCAGGGGTGCGGCCTCGCCGAGGGTGCGGTAGAGCATCAGGTCGCGGATCCAGCTCAGCATCAGCCCGAGCACCCCTTTGACCCGTTCCCGTCCCAGGCCGCCGGCTTGTTCGACGAGGTCCGCCAGGCGGTCGATGTGGCGGGTGTAGGCGTGGCGGAAGAACGCCAGCACGAACGTGCGGTCCTCCAGCAGGGCCTCGTTCTCGGCCAGGTCGAGCGCGCGCGTGTAGGAGCCGTCGGCCATGCGGGCCAGCGTGCTTGCCGCCTCCGGCGCCGTGCCCTCCCGCCTGGCGAGCGCGTGTGCGATGGCCTCCGGCTCGAGCACATCGAAGCGCAGGCGCTGGCAACGCGAGACGATGGTTGGCAGGAGCAGGTCCGGCCGGCTGGTGGTGAGGATGAAGACGGTCTGCAGCCCCGGCTCTTCGAGCAGCTTGAGAAACGCATTGGCGGCCTCGACGCGCAGACGCTCGGCATCGGTCATGACGACCACCTTGTACCGCCCTTCGACGGGCTTGAAGCTCATTGCCCGGCGCAGCTCCTCGTTGATGCGAGCCACCGTGTAGAGGGCCTGTTTGTTCGAGGTCTTCGTCGGATCGGCGAGCGAGGGGCGGCGGACGAAGTCGATGGCGGCGTACGGGTTCTCGGCCAGACGAGCCAGACGGGCTGCGACCTCCCCGGTGTCGGCATCACTCGGATGCGGAAAAAGCACATGCACGTCCGGATGGATCAGGCGCCGGACCTTGTTGCAGGCGATGCAGCGACCACAGGGGGCTTCATCGCCGTGTGCACACTGCAACGTCTGGGCAAAGGCAAGCGCCACGGCCCGCTTCCCGACGCCATCCGGGCCGTGAAAAAGATAGGCGTGCGCCACCCGTCCGGCGGCGGCCGCCCGGCGCAGCGCTTCCACCACCCGCTCTTGCCCGATCACGATCTCCCACATCGACATAGGCCTGCTGATCCGTCTGGTTCACCAGTTGCGGATGATAGGGTCTGAGACGCCTGCAAGGCAAGAGACCCTTTTGAGCCGGGCATGGATGCCGCGTACGCTTCAGGCGACCGTGCCCCCCTCGAAGGCTCGGGGAAGAGCGGGGACTTGCAGTTCCGAGAGATACACCGGATCCTCCAGCCCTTTGAGCCGGTGCGGCCCCACGTCGATCAGAACCAGGCCGGTCGGCAGTTCCGCTTCGACCCGTTCGCACATGGTCCGGGAAAGGAGGATCTGCCCGCCCCGGGCGGCGGCACAGATCCGGGCCGCCACATGCACGTCCAGCCCCACGTACCCTGCTTCGAACCGTGCCGGCTCGCCGGTATGCACCCCCATCCGGATGCGCACCTGCACCCCTTCGGGCCAGGGATATGCCGCGAGGGCCTGCTGTGCGGCAACCGCCGCCATCACCGCCGAGGAAGCCCGCCGGAACACGTTGAAACACCCGTCGCCTACCACATCGACCTCCTGACCGCCCAGGGGCTGGAAGATGGTGCGCAACAGCCGGCGCTGCCCGCCGAGCACGCGCGCATAACCGGCGCTGCCGAGACGCCGCAGCAGCTGCGTCGACCCCTCGATATCACTGAAGAGCAGGGTGACGGTTCCGGCAGGCAAACGGCGAGACCCCGGGGAACAGGCCGCCGGCACCGCAAACCGGTGTGTCTCTGGACAGGGAGCATATGGAGACATCATGGTTCCGGATCGTCGTCGGGTGAAACGAGGCTTGCCACAGCGGTATATCCAAACTACGACATGGCCGTGCCACCCCCACGTCACAGGTTGTATACAGCAAAATCGCCTCAAAAAACCCTTTTAAGGCCACTTCACCCCGCCAGCCAGCTTCCTGTCATTCGCCCGAGCCGGTGCAAGGCAGCGTGCAGCCAGGCAGCGGTGCCGCCGCACGGCCTGATCCCGTACAGACAGGCTGGAAGGGATGCCGCACGAAGGGTTTCCCGGAAGGCAGCCGGCCCGTCCGGTACCATGAAGAAACAAAAGAAACCTTCCGGCGAAAAAGAAGAGCGTTGTGTTGCGGAGCCGGATGCCGTAGCTTTGAGGTTCCGCACGAGGCGCGGTAGCTCAGCCGGTTAGAGCGACGGATTCATAACCCGTAGGTCGGCGGTTCAAGTCCGCCCCGCGCCACACCCTTCTTACCCGCCCCGCTTCCCGGCGGGTTTTTTCGTTTTCAGCCCGCCGCCGCGACGTGCCGGGCTTCGAGTCGGCGGCGGACCGTCTCGGCGCGTTCCTGCAGGGTCGGGCTGAGTTCGACCGGATAGGGCGGCTCGGCTTCGTCGAGGGTGAGCAGGCGGGCAGGCAGGCGGGCCAGTTCGCGCTCGGCGTGCCGGCGGGCCTCGTCGAGGGTGCGCCGGCCGGCTTCGGTGCGTCGCCCGCCCCGCATGACGCACAAGAGCAGGGGCGTCCCTTCGTGCGCTTCTTCTGCGGTGGCGATGACGTCCCGCACGGCCGTGTCCCGTTCGAACAGGCGGTAGACCTGCTTGCGCCCCGGCAGGTTGGCCTTGTCGGTGGAGAGCTTCATGCGGGGCTTCCCGGCATAGCCGGCGAGCTTGTAGGCGCTGTCCAGGTAGGGCTGGTCGGCCATGGTGCCCATGCGGGTGCCGACGCCGAAGCCGTCGATGGGGGCCCCGGCCGCCACCAGGTCCGCGATGGCGTACTCGTCCAGGCTGCCGCTGGCGAAGATCTGCACGTGGTGCAGGCCGGCCTCGTCGAGGAGGCGGCGTGCGGCGCGGGCCAGGGCGGCCAGGTCGCCCGAGTCGAGGCGGATGGCCTTCACGCGGAACGCCTCGCCCTGCTCGCGGGCCAGCCGGATGACGCGCCGCACCCCTTCGAGCGTGTCGTAGGTGTCCACCAGCAGCGTGGTGCCGGGGTAGAGGCGGGCGAAGGCGCGGAAGGCATCGCCTTCGTCCCGGTGTGCCTCGATGTAGCTGTGCGCCATCGTGCCGGTGACGCGCAGGCCGTAGGCGTGCCCGGCCAGCACGTTCGACGTCGCCTGCACACCGGCGATGTGGTAGGCCCGCGCCGCCTTCAGGGCCGCATCCGCGCCGTGCATGCGCCGCATCCCGAAGTCGACCACGGTGCGGCCGGCCGCCGCCTGCACCACCCGCACCGCCTTCGACGCGACCCCCGTCTGGAAGGTGATCTGGTTGAGCAGGAACGTCTCGACGAGCTGGGCCTGCCCGATCGGCGCGACGACCTCCAGGAGGGGCTCGCCGGCAAAGACGGGCGTGCCCTCGGGCACGGCATACACGTCGCCCGTGAAGCGGAAGTCGGCCAGGTAGGTCAGGAAGTCGTTTCCGAACAGGCCGAGCGAGGCAAGGTAGTCGAGTGCCTCCGGCGTGAAGCGGAGTGTCTCCAGGTAGTGAAGCACCGTATCGAGCCCGCAGGCCAGCAGGAAGTTGCGGTGCCGGAGCCGGCGCACGAACAGGTCGAAGACGGCCTCCTCGTCCATGCCCTCCCGGAAGTAGGCCTGGAGCATGGTGAGCTGGTAGAGGTCGGTGAAGAGGGCCGCGCCGGCGTCGTCGACCCAGTGGGCGTTCGTCGTGGAATCATGCATGGGAGACGGATTCTTTTCCGAAAGCGGCGGGGAAGCCCGGCCAGGTGTCCGGCGGGTCGGTGGAACGGACGACGTGCATCCCGGCTTCGGCGAACCGGGCAAAGGCCGCATCGGCGGCCTCGGTGAAGTCGGCGCCGGGCGCCACGATGGGCGAGGTGCAGTCCTCGAGCAGGTACACCCTGTGCGCCAGCGACGGGTCGTGCGCCCGGAGGTCGTCGAGCAGGTCCTGCACCGTCCAGGCGACGCAGTGGCTCTTGGCCTGCCCGGCAATGACGACCGCGTCGAACGTGCGCACCATCTCGAAGAGCGCATCGTTCGGCTCGACGAGCCGGCGGCCGTCGGGGTCCGTGTTCACTTCGGGCCGCAGGGCGGAGTAGTGCTCCGTCAGCGGGTGCGTGCCCTTGACGAGCAGCTCCGGCGGGCTGTGCCGGGCAACGGTGTGGAAGAAGACGGCCTCCTCCACGGCCGGCACCAGGGCATGCCCGATGCCGCCGAGCATGGCATGGTACGGCCAGACCGTCAGCGCGTACTTGCCCCGCTCGGCCAGGGTGCGGACGTAATGCTCCAGGTGGCGCTGCCCGGCTTCGGGCGTCAGGCCAAGCCGGCCGGCCAGCGCCGCGTTGAACCGCCATCGCCCCGACGCCACCTCCTCGACGGTCACCACGGTGAACGGCGCCGGGTGCCGCCCTTCGTCATCGACCAGGAACACCGGGTGGAAGATCTGGGCGGCCCGGTGGGTGTCCAGCGTGGCCAGGACGGCGGTGATGCGGTGGAGGTTGCGATAGATGAACGCGCACAGCCGGCGGTTGTCCTCTACGGCGGCCTGGCCCGTGGCACCGCCCACATAGAGTTCGAAGCCGGGCAGGCAGAAGGTGTTCTGCACGTCGATCAGGACCAGCCCCAGGCGGAAGGCGTCCTCACGGGCCGGACGGATGCCGTGCTCCACGGCCCAGGCCCGTGCCTCGCCGGCCCGCTGCTGGTACGGCACCCGGTAGACCGTCCCGACGGCCTCCGGGTCGTAAAACGGCGGTAGGGGCAGGGATTCGATAGCCATGGCACGAAGGACGTTTTGTTGAGAGTCCAGGGCGCAAGGGGGGAGAAAAGCCTCCCGTTGTGCACAATGCACTACGCACGACGCCGCCCGGACGATCCGCCCCGGCCGTGATGCGCCCAACGCCGGTCGGCTTGCCGGAGACCAACGCCTCAGTTCAGGCGCGGGTCGTCCGGGAAGTTGGCCAGGATCGCATACTCGCCTCCCTTGCGGCGCAACACGGCGCGCCACAACCGTTCGGGAACCTCCGCGAAGACGACGTCGCCGGAGGCCGGGCTCAGGAACCATCCGCCCTGCTCGATCTCCTCTTCGAGCTGGCCGGGGGACCACCCGGCGTAGCCGAGAAAAAAGCGCAGGGCCTCGCCCGTGACGCGTTCCCCCGTCAACAGGTGTTTCAGCGCTTCGAAGTCACCGCCCCAGTAGACGTCCTCCAGGACCGGAACGGCTCCGGGAATGCGTTCGCCGAAGCGATGGAGAAAGTGCAGGGTGTTCGGCTGCACCGGCCCCCCGAGGGAAAGCGGGGTATCATAGTCCAGCACGTCGTCGAGGACGTCTTGCAGGTGCAGGGTCAGGGGCCGGTTCAGGATCAGCCCGAAGGAGCCTTCCTCGCCATGCTCGCACAGCAGGACCACCGTTCGCCGGAAGTTGGGATCTTCCATCAGGGGCGGCGCGATCAGGAGCGTACCGGTCGTGGGCCGGCTCTCGGGCTGGGTCATTTCGTGTTCTCTGTCCGGCGGAGCAGGGCACGGTAGGCCCCGCACCACCAGTCGGCGTTGCGGGTGATGGCGGCGATGGTGATGTGCTGAAAATGCGGCACCAGGGCCAGCAGGCGTGCGGGCACCTCGTTCCACCGGTCGGCCCGTATGAGCGTTTCCAGTTCGTCGGCCGCGGTGCGGCACCAGCGCCACTTCTCCCGGAGCGCCTCGGCTTTCTTCCAGTAGTTGCGCTCGTCCCAAGCCCCGGCGCTCTCGTCGATGGTCCGGTAAATGTCCCGCAGGTTGAAAACGAGGAACGCCGTCATGTCCCGGGCCTCGTCGTCGAAACGGGCGCGCTGGGCCAGCAGGCGCAGCACCTCGGCACACGAGCGCATGTGCGCGTGCCGTCGGCTGGCGGGGGTCTCCCCCGTCGTGATGATGCGGCTCATCCCGTCGCACGAAAAGGTTCGTTGCCCTGGCGGTGCCCGAGAAGTTAGGGGACGCGCCTTTTCTTTTGCAACGACCTTCCACCCGAAAACGGGCCGGCGGGGCTACCGGAGCAGCACCATCGTCCGGGTGAGCACCTGCGCCGGGGTTTCCAGCCGGTAGACGTAGAGCCCGCTGGCCCGCCCCGTGGCATCGAAGACCACCTCGTGCCGGCCGGCCGGCCGCAGCCCGTCGACGAGCGTGGCCACCCGGCGGCCCAGCACGTCGTAGACGGCCAGGCGCACCTCGGTCGGGCGGTCGAGCCGGTAGGCGATGGTCGTCACCGGGTTGAAGGGGTTGGGCCGGTTCGGCTCCAGCACCACCGCCGCGGGCACCTCCGCCATCTCCTCCACCGGCGTGGCCGTGTCCACCAGAAACTCGGCCCGGATCGGGATCGACGTGTTCCGTAGGCTGGCACCGCTAGAGAGACTGAGAACCCAGAGTTCAGCCCAGTTTCCATTCGAGAGCCGTACCCAGGAGACACTCTCGGCCGGATGACGTGACGGCACGATGACCATGTAGTTCGTATCGGTCCCTGTCTCTTTGTACCCAACCCAGATCACCTCGGGCAAATCGTTCAACTGGCTGTGATAGGCAGAGAGATCCACTTCCCAGAAGTTCGAAATGGGGCAGGGCGCCGTCGACGTTTGCAAGGTGAGGGCACAGGGCGTCTGGAAGTTGATGGGGAAATAGCTGGTGCCCAGGTTCTGGACGAGTGAGAACAGTTCGGCACCGGGACGACCGTTCGCGTCGGCCCATACGGTAACAGCCACATTCCGCGGGCCATCCGCCCCCCCGAACTGATCCTCGAAGAACGGGGCAATGAGAACGCGATCGAGCGCGACCGTCCCCGCCGGGACCTCCATCCGGTTGGCAACGGCCCCCTGCGCCTGTGCACCGGTGGTGAAGATCCAGCCATTGCCATTGTCATCGTAGACATACAAGTTTCCGTCATCCTGGACGATGCTCGCTGTCGTCAGCCCGGCGCCGGAGGGGGTCCACGAGGCGGCGTACCGGAAATTGACCGGGCCGGCGATCGCGCTGAGCTCGACGTGGGGCACGATGAGCGTCACGGCGGCAAACGGGCCGGTGAAGGCATGGGCTTCGGCCCGGGCGGCGATGGATTGTACCGTCACCGTCCCGTCCGTGCGCTCCAGGACGACCCGGGGCCGGAGCCACGTGCGCATCGTCTCCACGCTGAACGTCCCGTCGGAGACGGCGTCGAGGCTGAGCGTGAAGTCGCCCACGTCTTCCCATCGCAGGTAGCGCACCCCTCCCTGTCTCAGGTTGTTAAACGTAGTGGCGGGGGTTTCGAACGTCGAGCGCCCGTCCACCACGACGGCCGCCTTCGCCTTCACCCCCTGCAGCTTGTCTCGCGCATAGCCGTAGCGCGGGTCGATCGCCGTGTTGTTCAGAAAGTTGGCCGTGTGGAAGTCGGCCAGCAGCCGGCGCATCTCCTCGGCGCCGAGGACGTTGTTGTAGCCGGTCAGCCCGACGCCCGGGTCGCGCGTGAGGGCGCCGGTCGTGAGGGCGCCCACCTGCTCGGCCAGGTAGTTGTGGAACAGGCTGCCGCGCTGCCGGTCGCGCAGGGAGGAGGCGTCTTCGTACCGGAGAAACAGGATATTGTGCTCGTTGACGTCGTTCAGGTACGTGATGAAGCGTCCCTGATAGCCGTTCAGGTACTCGGCCCACTCGGACTGGGCCTCGTTGACGAACGTCGTCTCGAGCTGGTCGTAGTTGGCGTGGATCAGGTGCTGGTATTCGTGCGCGGCGGTCAGCTGGACGAAAGTCTCGTCCCGCCCGAAGCGTCCGGGGTCGGTGATGAGCGGGTTCGTATCCAGGTAGAGCACGTCGGCCTGGTTGCCCTGGCCGGCCGGGGCTCCGGGTGTGATGTCCGTGGGCGAGAAGAAGCCGAGCACGAACAGGCCGCTCTCGGCATCCGGTCCCTCGGTGATGTCATAGAGGAGCACGTCCACAACGCCGTCGCCGTCGTAGTTGGGCGGCAGGCCGAAGACCTGTTCGTCGTTGGCGATGATGCCCTGATTCGGGTTGAAGGAGCCTTCGGGGGTCCTGGAGAGGAGCGCCTCGGCCAGGGCGTCGAGATCCTGCTGTGCAACCACGGTATCCTGGCTGTTCTCCAGCCACACGCTCGCCAGGGTGTTCGACGCCTTGCACGTGAACGTTTTGGCGACCCACCGCCGGTTCGAGGAAATCACGTTTTCGAGCACATTGAAGCTGCGGGCCTGCCCGACCGTACAGGGGGCGGCGCCGGCTTTGGGACGGGGGAGGCGGCCCGCTGCCTTCGCCTCATGAAAGGCGCGCAGGGCGGCCTGTCCCTCCGGCGAGGTCACCAGGTCATCCGTGATGTGGACGGCCTGCGCCTGCGACCCGGACGGTTGCACCCCGGCCACCGGCCTCAGCCCCTGTACGGGTGTCTGGGCCAGGGCGGACAGCGCCAGCAGGAATACCAGAAGCAACGAACCGGCGTATTTCATGATCTTCGGAAAGATGAGACTGACGACGTGCGAGACCGGTAAAAACATGATTTACGGAAAACAGGCATACCGGCTTCCCGTTCCCGCTTCGTGCGTGTTTTTCACAATCGAACAGACCGGCCGGCGGGTACCGTGCGGTCCGGTACGGCGGTTGCCCGGAACGTTCTCCGGGACAGGCGTTCCACCCTGCAAACGCACCAACCCTCCGATGCCATGCTCCGCCTCTTCGTCCTGGGGGCCCTGCTGCTGCCGGCCGGCTGCGCCACCACCGCCCCGCCTTCTCCGGACCTCATCACCGTCGAAGGCAGCGTCAGCCGGCGCGGGAACGAACCCTTCTCGGCGCTGATGCTCGAGACCGACACGCGCAACCTGTACATCCTCACCATCGAGGACGGTCCGGCGCCCTCGTTTTCCGTTTCGTATCGTTACCGGGTCACCGGTTACGTCTACCGGGACACATGGAACGGCCGGCCGTTTGCGCACCTGCGGGTCGTCGAGGTGGAGCCCCTGCGCTAGGCTCCGGCGTGCCGCCGGTGCGGCCGGTGTCAGGCCCCCGCACGAAAGCCGGAGACGACCCGTTTCAAGGCGGCCGGCGAGACGATGCGCAGCCCGAGCAGCCCGAAGAGGTAGGCTCCGAGCAGCAGCCCCTCCCCCCACCACTGCTGGAGCGCCGGCACGGCGTCCCACAGGAAGAACAACGCCGCCGCCAGCCCGCCCATCCCGAGCACCGGGCGCCAGGCGTAGGGTACCGGATAGAAACGCCGCACGAGCCCGTAGAGCAGCAGCGCCATCAGGGCATAGGCGAGCGTCGTGGCCCAGGCGGCGGCAAGCATGCCGTACCGCGGCACCAGGGTCGCGTTCAGGACCAGCGCCAGCGCACTCCCGGCCAGCGTGCAATGAACGAAGTACTTCGTCTTCTTCTCGATATAGGCCCCCGCCGAAAAGTTGTAGTACCAGCCCTGGAAGAGGTAGCCGAGCAGGGCCGGCGGCACGATGAACAGGCCCATCCAGTAACGCTCGCTCACCAGGTGCCGCCCCCCCGGCAGCGGCAAGGCCACCAGCTCCTGCGCGTAGAATGAGACGGCCAGCACCACGAACAGGCCCGCCGCCGTGTAGAGGGTGAACACCCGGGCAAAGAGGGGGCGGGCGTCGGCGTCGCGGGCGTGCTGCAGAAAGAACGGCTGCCAGGCATAGCGAAACATCTGGGTGACGAGCATCATGAAGACGGCCAGCTTCAGGCAGCCGTTGAAGACCCCCACCACGTAGTCGCCGTAGGCCGAGCCGGAGGCGCCGGCGAGGGCGGCCTGCACCTCCGGCGTCATGGCCCGGCCGTAGAGCGCCAGCACCCGCTCGGGCGAGAGGCCTTCGAGAAAAAAGATATTGATCCGCTCGGTGACGGCATACCCCAGTCCACCCGGTACGAAGGGCAGGGCAAAGTGGAGCATCTGCCGCCACAGACCACCGTCGAACGACGGCCGGAAAGAAGCCGCCAGCGTGGGCAAGAGCAGCACCAGCGCCAACGCCGAGGAGATCACGTTCGCCAGAAAGACCGCCTCGACGCCCATCTTCACGACGAACAGGAGCACCACATTCATGCCCACGTTGACCAGCGCGGCGACCAGCCGGACGGCCGCGAAACGCCCCGCCCGGTTCTGCAACCGCAGCTCCGCCAGCGGCACCACGGCCAGCGTGTCGAGCAGGAGGATGGCCGCCGCATAGTAGAGCAGATGATGCCATGACGGCTCCAGCCCGATCACGGCCCCCACCGGCGCCCGCAACCCCACCATCAGCACCGAGAGCAACACCGAGGTGCCCAGCAACGAAACGACCGCCGTGCTGAACGTCGCATGCCGGGCCGCGGCATCCGGGCTGTCCGCCGCGTACTTCAGATAAGCCGACTCCATCCCGTGCTGGTACACCACGTTGAGAAAGACGAACGCCGTGTACACGATGGAAATGACGCCGTACTGGTCCGGCAGAAAGACGTGCGAGTAGATCGGGAAGAGCAGGTACCCGATCATCCGGCCCACAATGGACGCGATCCCGTAGACCGCCGTCTCCGAGGCCAGCTGTTTGATGCGGTCGAAAAAACCCGTTGCGGCCGCCATGGCTACCGGGCCACCCGGCGGCGGCGTTTGAAGGGGATGATGAGCCCGTCCATGAACAAGTGGCTGAAGTACCCGACGACGGCCGCTCCGTAGAAGGGCAACCCCGAGAGCGGCCGCTCCGGGAAGAAGAGATAGGGCAGCAACAGGAGCGGTGACGGAATCAGCAACATAGCCCACCACGTGTGCGTCCAGCCCCGATGCTTGCCCAGCACGGGCAAAATGGCGAAGAGCCCCAGGTAGGCCGCCTCCTCAAAGTTTTTCGTGGCAATCAGCACCACGTCGGCCAGGAAGAAAATGGTGTAGAAGAGGTTCTGCCCGACCGAGTTCGTGTCTACGTCGGGCCAGAGGCCGAACATGAGGCACAGCCCGAAGAGTGCCAGCGGGTAGGCCACCAGTTCGAGGGTGGAGAAGCGGGCATAGGCTGCATCCACCATGAAAACGAACACGAGCAGGCCCAGGTACAGCCCGTAGAAGACGGAAGCCCCGGCAATATGTCCGCGATAGGTTGCCACGCGTTGTCCCGTTTATTCCCCCACCGTTTCGTCACCCCCGGCTACAACCGAATCTCCACCGGGGTTTCCCCTTCGGGTGGTTCCCCGCTCGAAATGTAGTATTCGACATTCAGATTACGGATGTGGTGGAAAGGAAGCACAAAATAATGACCGTGAATCGGATAATAGGCTTCAGATTCCGAAGGCAACGTGCTTTCCTCTGCTCGATCCTGTGCGAGGGAACGCCGATGGGCCGATTGCAAGACGATTCGGTCCAGTTTTCCCGTCACGTCGAAGAAAAAATCAGACAGGATGCCCCAGTACAAAAACGCAGAACCGCCCTGTTCGACCACGGCCGCGATGAAAACACAGACCACCCGTTCCTTTTCCAGCAAGGCATGGAGACGCTCGGGGGTTCTGTCTTGTTGGACTAGATCAAAAACCCGTACCTCCCCGGTAAAGAGGTAATACCAGTCGTTATCAAAGCGCAAAGCATCCCATCGCAGATCCAGTCGAAGCCTTCGTACAAGCCAGTGTACCCCATACCCCAGCCCGAAACCTCCTATCAAGGATAGGGAAAGGAAATACAGAAGAATCGAATGAGCGTGCTCGGAAACGGCCCTCAACGCGTGCGCGCCCTCCCTGCTCTCGGGATTTGCCTGTCCGAGCAACAAGACCAGGATGGCGCTGTAGTCGATCGTCTTGCCGAAACACTTCTGGACGATCAAGATGCCGAACAGGTGCAAGAGGATGGCCAGCAATACTCCCCGAGCAATTTCACCGGGCAACGAGGAAAAGGAGACAGGACTTCTCCATGAAAACCCCTTGCGATAGGCATAGCTCAGCAATAACCCCGGCAAAATCAGCAAAAAGACCAGTAAAGCCGGAAAAGCAAGGTTCATTTCACCTTTCTTCTTCCCCAGCAGAACGCACGTTGGCCCATGTCCCCCTCGCACGTCTCAGATAAACCGTCTCCCCGTTAACCTTCAGGGTCACAGGCTTTCCCCTGCGGGCTGCCTCAACGAGTTGTCTGGCCTTGTCGACATCCGCCAGAATCCGGCGGACCTCATCGGACAAAGGTGCTTTCATGAGCTTTCTCACTCTGTTTAGCCGTGCCTGGCCGCATAACGCATCGGAGTCGCCAATAATACAAAACAGTTTTTGCAAAGATGCAACCCTGCGTGATTTTGCCAGCTCCCGGAACACCCGGTGCGTACGCACCAACCTGACCGGTTTCTGCCCTTTGAGTCCACCGCTTACAGCGCTTCATCGCCAGACAGGCGGGAGTGTGCCACGAAATACTGCACGGCCAGGTGGTAGCCCGCGGGGCCAAGGCCGCTGATCTGCCCGGCACACACCGGCGCCAGCATCGAGCGGTGACGAAAGTCCTCGCGTGCGTGGATGTTCGAAAGGTGCACTTCCAGGACCGGCACGTCGATGGCCGCCACGGCATCGCGGAGCGCGACGGACGTGTGCGTGTAGCCCCCCGGGTTGAACACGATGCCGTCGAGCCGCTCGTCCTGTGCGGCGTGGAGCCGGTCGATCAGGTCCCCCTCGTGGTTGCTTTGAAAGAACGCGAACGTCACCTCCGGGAAAGCCCGCCGGAGGCCGGCTTCCAGGTCGTCGAGCGTGGTGCGGCCGTAGGTGGCCGGCTCGCGCGTGCCCAGCAGGTTCAGGTTCGGCCCGTTGAGGATCAGGAGCTTCATACGTGCAACGATACGGCGTTCGGTTGACGGCCGGGCGGCTCAGGACATCGGCCCGCCGGCGACGTCGAAAGATAAGCCATCGTAGCCCAGGTTGACACCTTTCGGGAGGCGGGCATCCACCTCGGCGTGCAGGATGCTGTGCGTCATGTGGATCAGGTAGGTCTGCCGGGCCCCGAGGTGCCGCGCCACGGCAACGGCCTCGTCGATGGTGAAGTGGGTCGGGTGGGGTTCGTAGCGCAGGGCGTCGAGCACCAGCACATCCAGGCCGTGCAGCCGGGCGAGGCTCTCGTCCGGGATGCGGCTGGTGTCGGTGAGGTAGGCGAAGCGGCCGATGCGGTAGCCATAGAGGGGCAACGCGCCGTGAAAGACCTCGACGGGCTCGACGTGCACCGACCTACCCGTGCCATACCGGCTTGCCACCTCGAACGGCCCTTCGACCGCTCGCAGGTGGAGCTTCGGCACACCGGGGTAGGAGCCGTCGCAGAAGATGTACCGAAACATGCTGCGGAGCACGTCGGCGGTGTTGGGCCGGGCAAAACAGGGGATCGGAGCCCGGTTGTCGAAAAAGAAGGGACGCAGGTCGTCCAGGCCGACGACGTGATCGAAGTGGTGGTGGGTGAAGAGGACGGCATCGACACGACGAAAGCCCTCGCGGAGGGCCTGCCGGCGGAAATCCGGCCCCGTGTCGATGACGAGGTGCAGGTCGCCGCAGGTGACCAGGCAGGCGCAGCGGGTCCGGTGGTCGCGCGGGTCGTCGGAGCGGCAGACGCGGCAGTCGCAGCCGATGACGGGCACCCCGGTGGAGGTGCCGGTTCCCAGGAGGGTCACCTTGAGCGGCGGGGCGTCAGCCATCCTCCTCCTCCATCGCGTCCGGCACCGGTCGCGCCACGGTCTCGCGCTGCGTCCAGGCCGCTTCGAGCGCCGCCCGAACGGCGGGCTTGAGAAAGACCGTCTCGACGGGCAGCTCGCGCAGGGCGTCGGCCAGCACGGCCAGGTGTACCTCGGGCGGGTGCCGCTTGTTGAGCACCACGACCTCCTCCTCGCCCACCTTGCAATACCCGCCCCGGAAGTGCCCCTGCTCGCAGCGCACCTGCACCCCCATCCGGCGGACGGCGTCCTCCAGCTCCCGGACGATCTGCTGCAACTTCATGACGACCAGCCGAACCTGTGGCGTTTTACGCTATGCCGGCCTGCTCCGACGGCCGGCACCAACCCAACCCCGGAAACGCCACCCATGTTTCAGCCCGCCTCGCCGCGGCACGGCCGGGCGACCCGGCACCGTCTCTTCGCCACGCAGCAGGTACGCGCTCACCAGTTCGCCCCGATCCGGAAAAACTGCTGGCTCCCCCGGTAGTCGAAGAAGTCGTTCGCCAGAAAGCCGGAGCCGCCGGCGTTCCAGGTCTGGCGGCGGTAGCCGGCGCCGGCGGTGAGGCCGAAGCGCCCCGCGAGCCTTGCCAGGTGCACCTGTACGTCGGTGTCGACAAACGTCGAGAGGCCCGTCGTATCCCCGAAAGAGCGCAGGGCCAGCCCGACGGCCGGCAGGGCACGGGCCTCGAGCACGACCCGTGGACCGGCGAGACGGAAGCCCACCCCACCGCCGAGACCGATCACACTGAACTCGAAGGCGTCGAGCAGGCCGTCGTCCGTCCCGGGCCGCGACACCCGGCGGAACCCGCTGTGCAGGGCCACCGGCACGAAGAAGCGGACCCGGCTGCCCTCCTCGAACACGAACGGCTCGACCTCCCCCCAGAGCATCAGGTTCACGTCGAGCAGGCGGCGGTCCTCCCCTTCCGTTCGCTGTTCGCCGAAAGCCAGCGCGGCGAAAAAGTTGGGCCGTGCGTAGCTGATCCCGGCGACGGGCCCGTCAAAGTCGAAGGTGGGGTCGGGGCGCACGGTGCCGTCGAAGGAGAAGCGGACCCCGTAGTAACCGACGGTCAGGGCCTGGGACGGCCCGTTGGTCCCGCCGAAGGTGGGGCGCTGGGCGACGACCTGCAACAGGCCGATCGTTGCCCACCCGGCTCCCACGAGCAGCAGGATGCCGGCCCGCCGCATCACGTCACCTCCTTGCCGGTCTCGGCGTCGAAGAGGCGGAAGCCCAGCGGGTCGAGGGCGGCATCGGTCTCCAGGCGGACCCGGACGTGGTGCTTCATGCGCCAGCGCCCGACGCAGTTGATCAGCCCGCGCCGCAGATAGGCCGCCGTGAAGGGGTGCACCCGCAGCCGGAGCAGGCCCCGCCGCCCCTGTTCCTTGTAGGCGACGATCCCCCGCTCGATTTCCTCGACCAGTGCTTCCGGTGCCCGCACCGGCATGCCGTTTCGCTCGGCCGGCACGGCGGCTTCCGGCTTCGGCGCTTCTGCGCCCCCCGTATCCTCGTCGTCCGTCGTGCCGTTCGGGCCGCTGAAGGCCGTGGTGATGCTCGGTCGCAGGCGTTGCCGGGTGATCTGCATCAGCCCGAAATCACTCATCGGCAGGATCTTGGTCACGGCCCGGTCCCGCCGGAAGGCTTTCCGCATCTCGTCGAACACCTTGCGGCGGTTGCGTTCATCCCGCATGTCGATGAAGTCGACCACGATGATGCCGCCGAGGTCGCGCAGGCGCACCTGCCGGGCGATGGCCCGGGCCGCCTCCAGGTTGACCTTGAGCGAGTTCTGTTCCTGGGTCAGCCCCTTGCCCGCTCTTCCCGAGTTGACGTCGATGACGTGCATGGCCTCGGTCTGTTCGATGAAGAGGTAGCCGCCCGAGGGCAGGTTGACCCGGCTCTCGAAGGCTTCGGCCACGGCCCCGGCGATGCCGGTCGCCTCGAAGATCGGCTTGCGGCCCTTGTAGTGCTGCACAGCCGGGGCCATCTGCGGCGCCACGGCCTGCACATACCCCTTGATGTTGCGGTAGACGCGGGGATTGTCGATCAGGATGCGGTCATAGTCTTCCGAGAACAGGTCGCGGATGACCGAAGAGACCATGTTCACGTCTTCGTGGACGACGAGCGGCGGGTTCGGCTTGCCGGCCAGCTTTTGCTCGATCTTACGCCACTTTTCGAGGAGCAGGCGCAGGTCGGTGTCCAGGTCCTTGGCACTGCGTCCCTCGGCCACGGTGCGTACGATGACGCCGAAGCCGTCCGGCACGAGGCTTTTGGCCAGGGCCCGCAGGCGACGGCGCTCCTTGTACGAATAGATTTTTTTCGAGACGGCCACGTAGTCGGCCAGGGGAACGAGCACGAGGAAGCGCCCGGCCAGCGAGATGTCGGTCGTGACGCGGCTGCCCTTGGTCGAGATCGGCTCCTTGCTGATCTTGACCAGGATGCGCTGGTCCCGCCGGAGGTAGGATTCGAGGGGCCGGTCGCGGGGGGTGTCTTCGTCCGGAGGTGCCGGGCGGCCAGTGGACGTTTCCTGCTTTTCCGCGCCGTTCTTGTCTTTGCGGCCGCGGGATCGTCGCTGCGCGGAGCGGCGCCGGCTGCGCGTCCGGGCATCGGCCACGGCATGATGGGCCTTCTGCTCCGGCTCGGCCTCGCCGTCCGGGGGGGAAGACGCCTCTTCGTCCGGCCCGGCGCGGTGGGGGTGCCGGCTGCCTTTCGGGCGGCGGCGCTGCGGCCGGGCGCGGTGATGCTCCGACCGGAGCGGCACCTTCTCTACCGAAGGCTCGGTCTGTTCGAGAAATTCGAGCCAGGCGGGCAGGTTTTCGGCCAGGTCGGAAAAGTGAAGGAAGGCATCCTGTTTCTGCCCGATGTCGATAAACGCCGCCTGGATGCTTGGCATGATACGCCGGACGCGCCCCAGGAAGATGTTCCCGATCGTGCGCTCGTTCTCGGGGTTCTCGATGAACAGTTCCACCAGCTCACCCTCTTCGAGGATGGCGATACGGGTCTGTTCTTTCTCTGCGTTGATGATGATTTCCTTGCCCATACAAAAAGCTCGTGCGTGCCATCCCGGGGCTGGTCCTCACGTGGCGGGTCCCCGGTGGGGGGTAGCCCGGCCGTTGCGCGTCGGGGTGCCGTTCCCCACGAGCCGAAGCAATCCGGCCCGCTTACCGGGCCTCCGGCAGCAGCAGGCGCCGGCGCATACACGCCGGAAGGCAAAAGAGGAGCCGAAACGGGAGGTGTCGCCGTACGCGTGTGCACACAGGCGGTCCCGGCCGGTATGGCGAGATGCTTCGCGGTGTGAGATCGGACCGTAAAAGACCAGCCCCAGGAGTGCCTGACGCACTCCTTGAGAAAACGAAGTAGCAGTGAGAGGAAAAACAGCGTCGCTTTTATCAAGCGATCTATCAACAGATCGTCACGCAAAATAAACCACGAAATGGCAGGTGGTGGTCGGCGGGTCGTTCTGCAAACGACCCGGGTGGGCGGCCGGCGCAAGACCGGGTCACAGGGTATGAACGCGCCCGGAACCCGGTCTCCCGGCGGCAAGCCGGGGTTTCGCAAGGCCGCACACGACTCATGAGGATAATGATTTTTACACTTCCCCGCCTCAAGGCGGAAGGTTCCTGCTTCGCAGACGGTAGCTCGACGACAGGCCGATTGGACGCGTGACGCGGAACGCATCCAATCCGTCTTACACCGTCTCCACAGGCTTTTTGCCCCGAAGGGCTCGGGTATGCCCTACCCTATAGCGTTGGTCCATGCTATTGAAGGCGTCGTTGTGCAGCGCGATGTAGCCGCACCCTTCACGGGTGCGCTCCCCTCTCCGCCGGCGCGCCCGGGCTAACGGGACGCGCAACGCGTCCAGATCCGCGGCTACACGTGCGCCGTTCGCTAAGGGCAGCCATGCCCTCAATAACCATGACCTCCGCTATACCGAAAATCAAGGGGACCGCTTTTGGTTATCAAGCAGCATAAGTACGACTCCGCCTTGCCTGCAGGGTTCCCGTTCGGTCGTATGCGCACCTGCTTACGGGAAGCGAAGGGAGTCTGCGTATCCCGCTGGCTGAAGCCAGGGGTTTCAGGCCGGGCCAAGCGGCCTCTGCCCCCCTCCGAACCTCCCCTTTTTCTTCGAAAAATTGTCGATTCCGGCAAATGATCCCGCCGGTCCGGGTATCTTTGATCCTGCGGGCCGTACCCTGCCCTATCCTCCCGGCAGCGGCCCCGGAGCCCCTGCCTTTAACATAAATTCTCCTTGTCGCCAGAGCCGCTGCTGTATATTCGATGCAGATCGGCCACGGTTTTCTCCCGGTCGCTCTTGCTCCTCTCCAAACCGGCAGGCTGCCATGGCAACACAAGAGACGCCCCTCATCCAGGCACGCGGTCTCGAAGGCGTCGTAGCGCTGGATTCCGAGCTTTGCTTCATCGACGGGCAACAGGGGACGCTGATCTACCGGGGCTATGACATCTTCGACCTGGCCCGTCACACCTCGTTCGAGGAGGTTGCCTACCTGCTCTGGAACGGTCACCTCCCCAACCGGTCGGAACGGGACGAGCTGCTGGCCCGGCTCCAGGCCGAACGTACCCTGCCCCCGATGGTGGCCGAGCTGCTGGGCATGACCCCTGAGGACGCCAGCCCCATGGCGGTGCTCCGCTCGGCCGTCTCGGCGCTGGCCCTTTTCGATGCCGAGGCCGACGACCCGTCCCCCGAAGCCAACTACCGCAAAGCCATTCGCCTGACGGCCCGCATCCCGGTCCTGCTGGCCGCCTTCGACCGGCGGCGCAAGGGCCTGCCGCCCGTCCCCCCGCGCAAGCACGGCAGCACCGCCTTCGACTTCCTCCACATGCTGACCGGCGAAGAACCCGGCGAGGCGGCCGAACGCACCTTCGACACGTGCCTCGTCCTGCATGCCGAGCACGGCCTGAACGCCTCCACCTTTGCCGCCCGCGTCATCGGCGCCACGCTGTCGGACATCTACTCGGCCGTCACCGGAGCCATCGGCGCCCTCAAAGGCCCCCTCCACGGCGGCGCCAACATCGAGGTCATGCGCATGCTTCTCGAGATCGACCGCACCGGCCGCGACCCGGTCCAGTACGTCAAGGAGAAGCTCGCCCGGAAAGAACGCGTCATGGGGTTCGGCCACCGGGTCTACAAAACCCTGGACCCCCGGGCCGCCATCCTCCGCGACATGGTCGAGGCGCTGAGCGAAGAACGCGGCCAGCGCAAGTGGTACGACTACAGCATGAAAATCATGGAGACCATGGAACGGGAGAAAGGACTCTACCCGAACGTGGACTTCTTCAGCGCCCCGGTCTACTACATGCTCGGCATCGCCCCCGACCTCTTCACGCCCATCTTTGCCATGAGCCGCATCACCGGCTGGACGGCCCACCTGCTCGAACAGTGGAAAGACAACCGCCTCATCCGCCCCCGTGCCGCTTACGTCGGCCCCCGCAACCTGGCCGTCAGGCCTCTCGACGAGCGCTGACGCAAGCCGCGATCCCCGCGACCAGGCTTTTTCGGCGACGCGGGAGCCGGAGGCTTCCCTACGGCCACGGGGGCAGGGATCGTCCTGCCGGTCTCATCGTATGAGGTTTTCACCGGCCCGACACCCATGCCGGGCGGCACGGGCTTTGCTGAACAGACGCCACGCCGTCCACGTGTTCCGCGACGCCTGCTCCCTTCATGGTCATCCCCCGTCCCTGCCTCGCCTACCTCGGCCTGCTGTTGATGCTGGTCGCCGGCCTGCCGGCGGCCCGGGCGCAGATCTTCAAGCTCCCGCCGCCCGACACGACCGCCGGCAACTTCTTCGGCGTGGCCGTAGCCCTCGACGGCGACCGGGCCCTCGTGGGAGCCAGCGGGGCAGGCAGTTGCGGGGAGAATGCGGGCGCGGCCTACCTGTATGAGCGCGACCCGGCCCGCAACGAATGGAGGCTCCAGGCCCGGCTGCTCCCGAGCGACTGCAAGGCCGGGCAGTTCTTCGGGCGGGCCGTAGCCCTCAGCGGCGACCGGGCCGTCGTCGCGGCCTTCCGTCCTTTCTTCAGCACGGCCCTCTCGAATGCCGTCTACGTTTTCGAGCACAACCCGGTCACGGGCCTCTGGGAAGAGACGGCCCGGCTCACGTCGAACCGGACCGAGGAGGAAGGCGCCTTCGCGGCCTCCGTGGCCCTCGACGGCGACCGCCTGCTCGTGACCGCCGCCGGCGACCCCGCCGGCCGCCGCTACGGCGGTGCCGCCTATCTCTTCGAACGCGAGCCCGGCGGGCGATGGAAACAGCAGGCCCGCCTCACCGGCGACGACGACCTCCGCTACGGCCTCTTCGGCACCGACGGCGACCTCGACGGCGACCGGGTCGTCGTCGCGGCCTCCACCTACTTCGCCAACCGGCCCGGCTCCATCTACCTCTTCGAACGCAACCCCGCCTCCGGTGCCTGGGAAAAGGTCGCCCGCTTCGGCCACATCGACGACTTCTTCATCTCGGTCGACCTCTCCGGGGACCGGGTGATCGTCGGAGAGAGCCGGGACGGGCCGCACGGCTCGGGACGGGCGACGCTCTTCGAACGCAACGCGGAAGGCCGGTGGCAGCAAACCGCCACGCTTGCCCCCACCCAGCCCTACAAACAGGGGGGGTTCGGCACCGAGGTGGCCCTCGACGGCGACCGGGCCCTCGTCGTCGGCTACGACGAGCAGCTCAGCTTCGAATTCAACATCGACCGGGTCGTCTATGTCTTTGCCTATGACCCCGAAAGCCGGTCCTGGGAGCAGAAACGCATCCTCGACGTCGGGGAAGTCGCCTTCGGTTCGGCCATCGACCTCGACGGCCCGTGGGCCCTCATCGGGCAGGCTTCCGAACAAAAGCCCGGGCAGGTCTACCTGGCCCGCCTTCCCTGACGCACCACCCGGAGCCGTCCCGCTACCATTGACCGGCCCGTACCGACCACCGGGCCTCATACGGGCAACCCCGCCCGCCCGGCCACGTATACGCCATGCTGTATCAATAAAAACAACATCATAGTGTAATATTTTTTGGCCCAAATACGTAACCCTCCCGCCTCCACGTCGTAAGGTTGGGACACGTCATTTCTATCATCATAGCCTGACAAGGGGGAGGGTTCAGCTATGAGAAAACATATGACACGCGCGACGCTGGCCGTCGCCGTGCTCCTGCTCGGCTGGGCGGGCGTCGCACAGGCGGCCCCCCCGGACGACGACCCGCAGCACCTCTACGACGCGGCCCGCGAAGCAGTCGAAAAGGCCCGGTGGGACGTCTTCAGCAAACGCCTCGTCGAGGCCCTGCACACGAAGCACGACGGCCTTCGCGAGGCCGCCATGCGCCTGATCATCCAGTATGGCGACCGGGTGGACGTGAAGGATGCCGTCTTCGACGTGATGCGCCTCTACCGGGATCACGACGACGAAAACCTGCGCCGCATGGCCATCGTCACCCTGGGCAGCATGAAGAGCAACTGGGCCATCAGCTTCCTTCGCCTGTCGGAGGAATACGAGAAATCGCCTGCCCTGAAACAGACGATCCGGGCCGTCGTGGCACGGCATCACAACGGAGGCTGAGCCGCATCCGGGCGTATCCAAAGCAAAAAACCTGCATGCAAGCATGCAGGTTTTTTTGTCTTCACGATAGGTGCGAGACGGATCACACGGGCCGGATCGGGATGCTGACGCGGGTATGGTCCCACGTCATGACCAGGTTGACCCCGTTTTCCGCCTCCTCGAACTCGATCGTGAAGGCCTCGTACAGCTCCGGCGTCCGGGTCACCGGCACGGTGAAACGCAGCACGTCCTCGTCCGGATTATAGCGGAACGCGCCCCACTGGCCGAGAACGCCATTGAGGATGACGGTCCACTGATTCTCTTCCGGGATGGTGAAGAGCGCATAGGTACCGGCCGGCAACCGGTGACCGGCGATCTCGATGTCTCCGGTCGTGGTCAGCTCGGTGGCCTCGTTGGCACCGGTGCGCCAGACTTCCCCGTAGGGGACGAGGCCGCCGAAGATCTCGCGATCCCGCTTGCGGGGCGAGGAGTAGGTAACCTTCAGATAGGTATCGCCGAGCATGGTGCGGGCGATCATGGTCGGGCTGGCCCGGGGCTCGGGTGGGGGAATCACCTCGGCTTCCTGCGCGCGTAAGGACGTCGCGGTGAAGGCCGCCAGCAGCAGGGCCAGCGCCGGCAAGAGGGAGCATCGTGTCGGGTATCGCATAGGTCAGAGCGGGTTGGGAAACGGGCTTGAGCCGGGAGAACGCGTTCCGGCCTCCTCAGCGTTCGAGCGGGCGCACCGTGACGTTCTCGAGCACGATCTCGGAAACCGGCCGCAGCCGCCCTTCCTCGAACAGCGTGTCGTAGTGCTCGATGTCGCCGGGGCCGAGCGTGTCGGCCGTATAGTTGCGGTAGTCGGCAAAGCGCACCCCGCCGACGTACCGGACGTTGAACGCCTCCCGAAAGCGAGAGCCGGTCTCGTTCGTGTAATAGTAATAGGCAAGATAGTCCATGGTGGCACGGTCCTGATGGAACCAGTACACGAACCGGTCCTGGTAGTCGCGCCCGCCGCCTTCCTTCCGGAACGTGATCTCGACCTCGTGATACGGCTCGCCCCGGAGGGTGTCGAGGCCGAGATAGCGTTTCTGCACGGCCGGGTCGTTCAACGGGAAAGGCAGCAGGGCAAAGTATACGACCGAGTTGACGTCTTCCTCCACCTTCAGCCGCTCTTTCTCATTCAGCGCCACCACCTCTCCGTCGACCGCGCGGAAGAGCGTATCATTGGCGAGCACCTCGCGCACGGTGCCGGTGGTGTCGGTATAACGACGCTCATACCGAAAGAGCCCGTCCTCCCGGGTGACGGTGAAATGCGCACCGCGAAAGTCGAACTCGACGACGGCCCGGCGGAGCACCTCGCCGCCGTGCGCGGCCATGGCAGCGTCGACGATAGCCTGGGGATCGGGCGGGGCATCGCTGCAGGCGAGTGCGACAAAAAGCACCGGCAGGAGCACGAAACGGACAGGAAACGTAGCAGGCATGGCGTACGGGTGGCCGTGGGGTTTCAACCGGACCGGCCGGGGGGGGCCGCATCGTCCCGGTAACGTCGACGGTGGTGCAGTTTCTGGAGCTGCCGTTCGATGACCAGGTCGGCCAGGAGGGCCGGCAGATCCGCCGGGGCCGCGTCGGTGAGCGCACGGGTCACCTTCGCCTCGGCCACGTCGATGCGGTAAAGGATGCTCATGAGCAACCCCGGGTTCCGGTCGAGCAGGAAACCAATGCGTTCGATCAGAAACCGACGGACGTCGTCGAGCGTGATCGTCCCGGCCGGCACGGACAGGGCCGGGTCCACCGGGAAGGTCGCCGCCAGCAACCGCAGCGTCTCCGAGGGCAGGTGTGGATCGTCGGGCATGAATGCCGCTGAATCGATTCGCGCAGGGTCGTGTGACGCGGTGGGCAGGGATACGTCTTCCCTACGGCACTACAAAGAAACCGCCTTTCGGATCCTGCCCCGGGAGCATGCGTTTAGGGAAACGCCGGCATCGGGCAAATCTTCTGGCTCATCTCCCCGCTCATCACCGTGACGAAAAGCGACATCATCGACCGCGTGGCGACCGGAACCGGTCTGACCAAAATCGAGACGGAGGCCGTCATCAACGGCTTCATTGCCGTCGTCAAAGCCGCCCTGCGACAGGGAGAGCGCGTCGACCTCCGGGGGTTCGGCGCGTTCAAAGTGCAGCACCGGGCCGCCCGGACGGCACGCAATCCGCGCACGCGCGAAGAGATCGAAGTGCCACCACAGTACGTTCCGGTCTTCAAGGCATCCCGGGAGCTCCGACAGGACGTCGACGAGGCCATGAAGACGGGCAAGAGCGAAAAACCTGCGTGACGACAAACCGGATACCATGAAGGAGCTGGTCTGCGAAGGATGCGGGGCACGACTGCCCGGGGAAGCCTCCCGTTGCGATCTCTGTGGCACGCCGGTGGAGACGCCCGGCGCCGGGGACGCAGCGGAAGCCATCGGCGCCGCCGGAACGGAGCCCGGTGCAACCCCGGAAGCCGTGCCCGCCGGGATTTTCTGCAACGCCTGCGGCTGGTCGAACCCGCCGGCGGCCCGTTTCTGCAGCCGGTGCGGCGCCCGCCTGGATGAGCGGGTGGCGGCCCTCCACGGGGTCGCTGCTCCGCCCCCCTCCTCCCCCGGCACACCGGCCCCGCATGCGCACGCGGCGCATGCCGGACCCACTTCCTCCCGGGCTTCGTCGCCGGCCGGCGTGGGACGGCAGGTCGGTATCCTGATCGGTGCGGGCGTCCTGCTCGTGCTGGGGCTTTACCTGATCACCCTCGTCAGCAAGGGGGTCGAACGCGGTCCGGCCCCGGCGCAGCCCGCCGCCCAGGCCGCCCCGGCGCCGGCGACCGGCCCGCTCCCGGAAGACGTCGCCGCCCGGGCCGAAGCGCTGGCGGAGGAGATCAACCGCCTCACCGGCGAAGCCGCCCTCGAAAAACGCCGCGAACTCGTCCGGCTCTACGCACAGGCCGGGCGGTACGACCTGGCCGCCGCCGAGCAGAAAAGCCTGGCCGAGCGTGAAAACACCGAGGAAGCCTGGGTCCTGGCCGGCAACCTTTACTACGACTGGATGGAACGGCAGACCGGCACCGCACGCACCCTCTTCGCCCGCCAGGCCATCGCCGCCTACCGGAAAGCCCTCGAGATCAACCCGGACAACCTGGACGTGCGCACCGACATGGCCATCGCCTACCTGTACGACCCGGAACAGCCCATGAAGGCCATCGAGGAGACGAACGCCGTGCTGGCACGCGACCCGAACCACGTCCAGGCCAACTTCAACCGGGGCCTCATGTTGCTGCAGATCAACCGGGTCGATCAGGCGCTGGAACAGTTCGAAAAGGTCAAAACCATCGTGGGCAACCCGAACGACCCGGTCTACCAGCGCGCCGAGCAGGTGATCGCGACCCTGCGCAACCAGCAGACGGGCGCCGGCGCCGGATCCTGAGACGCACCGGTCATCCGCCGTGCAGGAACGCTCTTGCCGCCCGCCCCCTCAATGAGAACACCGGGACCAACGCTTCCCTTGCCGACAAGGTTTATCGACCCGGAACCTCCTTCGCCCCCACCGCTAATCGCCGACTGGTACAAGGAGCATGGAAAAGCTGTTTACCGAATCCGACCGTGCACGCATCCGGGAGGCCGTGCAGGCCGCCGAGGCACGAACCGCGGGCGAGATCGTCCCCTACGTGATGCCGGAAAGCGGGCGGTATGAGGTGGCGGTATGGCGAGGCGCCTCCCTGGCGGCCCTGCTGGCCCTGTCGGCGACGGTGCTCGCCTCGACGCTCTACGAGGGGTGGGGGCTGGCCTGGCTCTACACCGGCTGGGGGACGGCCGCCGTCGCCGTGGCGGCCGGCATGCTGGGGGCGCTGCTGGCCGCGTACGTGCCGCCGCTCAAGCGGCTGCTCACCGGCCCGCGCCTGCTCGACGAGACGGTCCACCGGCGGGCCATGCAGGCCTTCGTCGAGGAGGAGGTCTTCAACACGCGCGACCGCACGGGTATCCTGCTGTTCATCTCGCTCTTCGAACATCGCATCGAGGTGCTGGGCGATGCCGGTATCAACGCCCTCGTCTCCCCGGACGACTGGGCGGAGGTGGTGCTGCGCATCCGGGACGGCATCAAGACCGGCCGGCCGGCCGACGGCCTCATCGAAGCCATCGACCTGTGCGGCCGGCTGCTGGAACGCAAGGGCGTCCAGCTCCGCGCCGATGACGAGAACGAGCTGCCCGACGCGCTCCGGATGCGACGGGACCCGTCCTGAACCGCCGCGTCCGGTCAGCCCCCCACCAGCACCCCGGCGATGGTCGCCGTCATCATGTTGGCCAGCGTGCCGGCCAGCACCGCACGCAGGCCGAGCTGGGCCAGCTCCGACTTGCGCGAGGGCGCCAGCGGGCCGATACCGCCGATCTGGATGGCGATGGAGGAGAAGTTGGCAAAACCGCAGAGTGCAAAGGTGGCCATGGTGATCGTCTTCGGCGAGAGCGCGCCCGCGCCGATGAGGTCCGCCAGCTGGGTGTAGGCCACGAACTCGTTGGCGACGATCTTCGTCCCGATGAGAGCGCCCAGGTTCATGGCGTCGGCCCAGGGGGTGCCGATGAGCCAGGCCAGCGGCGCCAGCACCCAGCCGAAGAGCTGCTCCAGCGTGAGCGTGCCGCCGAAGAGGCCGGCGCCCCAGCCCAGCGCCCAGTTGATCATGGCGATCAGGGCCAGGAAGGCGATGAGCATGGCGCCCACGTTGAGGGCCAGCTTGAGGCCATCGCCGGCCCCGGCGGCCGCCGCATCGATCACGTTCTTCGTCGACTGCTCCACCCGGGCCCTGACCGTGCCGCGCGTGACCGGCTCGTCCACCTCGGGCACCAGGATCTTCGCCAGCAACAGGGCCGCCGGGGCTGCCATCAGGCTCGCCCCCAGCAGTTGCTCGGCAAAGAGCAGTTGGGCCGCCTCCAGCTCCAGTCCCCGTGCCTGTGCAAAGGCATTCCCCAGGATCGAGATGTAGGCGACCATCACCCCGCCGGCAATCGTCGCCATGCCGCCCGTCATCACCGCCATCAGCTCCGAATACGTCATCTTCTCCAGATACGGCTTCACGACCAGCGGCGCCTCGGTCTGCCCGACGAAAATGTTGGCCGTCACCGAGAGCGATTCGGCCCCGCTGGTGCGCAGCAGCCGCGTCACGAGCCAGGCCATCGCTTCCACCACCCGCTGCATGACGCCCAGGTGGTAGAGCACTGCCATCAGCGAGCCGAAGAAGATGATCGTCGGGAGCACCTGAAAGGCGAAGAAGCTGCCCATGCTGCCCTCCATGCCCGGGCTGATTGCCAGCCGGCCGAAGACGAACTCGGCCCCGGCCGTGGTAAAGTTGAGCACGAGCACAAAGAAGGAGCTCACCCAGGAAAAGAACGCCTTCGGCCAGCCCAGCGGGGCGAAAACCGCCCCCATCTCCTCCCCCTTCAGGATGAAGATCGCCAGGACGAGCTGGAGCCCGAGCCCCGCTCCCACCGTGCGCCAGTTGATGTGCCGGCGGTTGTTCGACAGAAGAAAGGCAAGTCCCAGAATGACCACCAGCCCGAGCAGGCCGCGCAACAACGCTACGAAGTCCATAGGGCGCACAGGAAGGGAAAACGAACGGGAACACGGGTGGGCCGCATCGCCGGAACGGAGCCGCTCCGGGAGGGCAAAAATGCAAAGCCGCGGCAATATACGGGATCCACACCATAATTGAACGGATATCACGCAGGCCGGCAGGGCGCCGTTCAACCAGACACGCGAAGGGATGCAAGGACACGATGCGAAACGACGCCGGCGACGTACGGCCGGGCGGGTTGTCGCCGGCGGGCTGTGCCTGGCGTTGCTCTGGGCCGGATGCGACAGCGGCGGAACCGGGGAGGAACCCGAACCCACAGGTCCCGGCAGCCTCGTCGAGACGGCGCTGCTGGAGACGGTCGACACCGGGCGGATCGCCGCCATGAACCTGCCCGTGTCCCCCCGTTACGACGTGGAGATCCACCGCATCCTCTACCGGACGGTGGATCCCCACGGGCGGGAGACGACCGCCTCGGGCGCCCTGATGCGGCCGCGGGGGACCACCGGGGCCCTCCCGCTGGTAAGCTACCAGCACGGCACGGTCGTCCGGAAGGACGACGTCGCCTCCGCCCGCGGCCTGGACGTACCGGAGGCGCTCGTGGGGGTGCTCTTCGCCACGAGCGGCTACCTCGCCGTCATGCCCGACTACCTGGGCCTGGGCGCTTCGGAAGGGCTGCATCCCTACGTACACGCCGCCTCCCTCGCCACGAGCGTCGTGGACATGCTGCGGGCCGCCCGCCATTTCGCCGAACGCGAGGGCATCCCGCTCGACGAGGCTGCCACCGGCCGGCCGGCCGTGTTCCTGACCGGCTATTCCGAGGGCGGCTTCGCCACCGTGGCGGCCCAGCGCCTCCTCGAAGGCGAACAGGCCACCGCCTTCCACCTGGTCGCCTCGGCCCCGATGGCGGGCAACTACGACATGTCCGGCACGATGGCCGACCTGATGCTCCGGCGTGAACCCTATCCCGCCCCCTTCTTTCTCCCCTACACCCTCCTGGCCTACGATGCCGTCTACGACCTTTTCGACGACCTCTCCGAGGCCTTCGTCGCCCCCTACGACCAGCGCCTGCCGGCCCTCTTCGACGGCACCCGCTCCGGCAGCGAGATCGACGCCGAGTTGCCGGCGATACCCATCGAGATGGTCCGGTCCGACTACCTGACGGGCTTCCTGAACGACACCAACCACCCGCTCCGGCAAGCCCTCCGCGACAACGACCTCTACGCCTGGGCGCCCCGCACACCCACCCGGCTGTACCATTGCGAGGCGGACGAACTGGTGCCGTTCGCCAACACAGAGGTGGCGGCGGCGAACTTCATCGCCCGCGGCGCCCCCGCCGTAGAGGTGGTCCGGCTCGATGTAGGCGGGCACGTCGCCTGTGCCGGGCCGGCGCTGTTCCTGGCCTGGCTCTGGTTCGAAACGTTCCGCACGGCCAAAGACGGGCTGCCGGCGACGCGCCCGCCCACGGCACAGGGGCAACCGACCCGCCTTCCGGTACGCTGACGCACAACCGGCGGGCGCCCGGCCGTGGTGCCTCCCGAGGACCGCCTCCCCGAGACCATGCTCCTTTTCTCCATCGAAACCGACGCCGTGCGGCTGATCTGGAGCCGGAGCCACGAGGCCGCCCCTGCCGTAGCGCCCGGTCCCGCTCGCCCTCCCTTCGGGCTCGACGTGCGGGCCCTGGCACCGGGCGTCCAGCCACGGGTCACCGTACCCGACGGTGCCACCGGCTACCTCTTTGAACAGACCGACTACACCCTGCTCGTGCGTAGCCGTGCCGCAGACCCCGTGGGCGTCCGGCATCGTGATCCGGTGATCGTGAACCGGCTCCACACCTCGGAAGACGGGCACGTGGTGCACGGCACGATCAACTTCGGAACGCAGGTGGGCCAGAGCCGCTTCCTCATCGAAGCCGGCGGTCGACCGCATCTGCTCGTCACGGTCGAGGTCTTTCCGTCGAAGCTCGACTACCGTAGCGACTACGTCGCCCTGCGGGAAGACGTGCAGGAGCTGGCGGCCGGGCTGGCCTTCGAGTACCTGCGCGCCACGTATCGCCCGGCCGAAGCCGTCCCGGACGAACCGCCCGGCCCGGTGGCCTGGCTCACGTTGCTCCGGAACCTCCTGTCCGACCTCGAGCAGGCACTCGGCCAGGTGACCCGGCATCCCCGGTGGGAGACGACCCGCCGCGTCGAACCGGTGCGGGTGGAGCGCATCCGCCGGCCGGACGCGGCCCTCCGCCGGGCGCTGGCCCGCCGGCCGCCCGGCGAGGCGACGGGGGACGGCCTCCCCGGCGCGCAGGTACTGCCGTCCCGCCGGGCCGTCTACACCCTCGACACCCCCGAACACCGGTGGCTGGCAGCCCAGCTCCGGCACGTCCGGGCAAACCTGACGCGGCTCCAGGCCATCGAGCGACGCCGTTCCGGCACCGCCCGGCAACACCGGGTGCGCGCCGAGCTCGACCGCCTCCATGCCCGGCTGACCCGGCTCATGGCGATCCCTCCGCTCTGCGTGACCGGTCCCCCGCCCCCCACCCCCCCGTTGCCCCTCCTCACGGCTCCCGGCTACCGCGAAGCCTACCGCGCATGCCTGGCCCTGCGGCGCGGCCTCCGGCTCGGCGGCGGCCCGCTGGCGCTCAGCCTCAAGGACCTGCACCTGCTGTATGAATACTGGTGCTTCCTCACGCTCGTCCGCCTGGCTGCCGCCGCCGTGGGCCACCGGGTACCGGCAGACCGGCTCGTCGCCGTGGAGCGGCACGGGCTGCGCCTCCGCCTGCACCGGGGCCCTGCACAGACCCTCCGGTTCACCCTGGAGGACGGCCGCCGCCTCACGATCACCTACAACCCGCGCTTCGGCGGCCGGCGCTATCTCGTCCCCCAGCAGCCCGACATCGTCCTGACCCTCGCCCGCCCGCGCGAACGCCCCACCCGGTTCGTCCTCGACGCCAAATACCGCCTCGACGCCACCCCCGGCTACGTGCAGCGGTATGGCATGCCCGGCCCTCCCGTCGACGCCCTGAACACCCTCCATCGCTACCGGGACGCCATCCTCGACCGTGCCGGGAGCGGGCGCACCGTCGCCCAGGCCGTGGCCCTGTTCCCCTACCGCGAGACGCGGCCGGGCGAATACACCGCCAGCCGCCATGCCCGCGCCCTGAACGAGATCGGCGTCGGCGCCATCCCTCTGCTACCCGGCGCCACCACCCACCTGGCAACCTGGCTCGACGGCGTGCTTGCCCCATGACACACACCGGTGAAGATGTGGGAACGGCTTTCCTGTATCGAATTCCAGAACACCTTCTCTCACATTGCCGCGGCGGGTGCGCTGGATGCCGGCGTCTACACACCTCACCTCCGGTAGCCGCGCTCTTCACGGGTACGCGCGTCAACCGCCGCACAAGCCCGCGGCTACGGAGCTGTTCCCGGGGGCTCCTCAACCATCATGCCCCCGCCATACCGCTATCCACTCCCCTTGGCCCCCTTCAGACCGGCGAGGCTCCGCTCGGAGAGCAGGTTGACGTCGTAGGTGTGGATGCGGCTACCGGCGTCCCGGTGCCGTTTCAGGGCGAGTTCGATCAGCCGGTGCGTCAGCACCTCGAAGGACACGCCGGAGGGTTCCCACAGGTAGAACGAGAACGAGCCGGGGATGGTGTTGATCTCGTTGAAGAAAACCTGACCGGTTTCCACGTCGAGCAGGAAGTCGATGCGGGCGACGCCGGCGCACTCGAACAGGCGAAAGACGCGCACGGCGAGTTCCTGCATGAGGCGGGTCTGTTCGTCCGACAGCGGGGCGGGAATGATGCGGTCGAGGGAGGCCATGCCGCCCGGCCCGCCGCCCTGCTTGGCGCCGCGCCGCTGGGGCGTGCCTTTGCCTCCCCCGCCTTCGCCCCGCATGTACTTCTCCTGGAAGGTAAGCAGTTCCTGGCGCGTGACCGGCTCTTCGAGCACGCTCGGCACGGCCTCGTCCGGGTCGCCGAGGACCGAGCAGTTGACCTCCCGGAGCCGGGTGACGGCCCGCTCGACGATCACCTTGTCGTCATACCGGAAAGCCTCCTCGATGGCGGCATCGAGGGCGGTGCGGTCCTTGGCCTTCGTGATGCCGATGGAGGAGCCGAGCCGGGCCGGCTTGACGACGACGGGATAGCCGAGGCCGGCCTCGCAGCGGTCGAGCCAGGCCTCCTCCCGGTAGCTCCATTCGGATTCCCGGAACGCCACGAAGTCGACGACGGGGATGCCCGCCTCGCGGCAGAGCCGTTTCGAGAGCACCTTGTCCATGCCGAGGGCCGAGCCGAGGATGCCGCTGCCGGTGTAGGGCACGTTGAACGTCTCGCAGAGCCCCTGCAGGCCGCCGTTCTCACCCGATCCGCCGTGCAGCCCGAGGAACATCACGTCGATGCGGTGGCGCCGGGGCCGGCGCAGGTGAAAACGTCGCCCGTCGTCCTCCACCAGCTCGAGCACGCCGGCACCGCGCGGGTCGAGGCGGACGGGGATGGCCCGGGCCCGGACGCGGTCGAGGTCCCGGTACGCCTCCACGTCGAGCAGGTGCGCGCCGGTGTACCACGTGCCATCCTTCGCGATGTAGACCGGCACCGGCCGGTAGCGGTTGCGGTCGAGCGCTGCGGCGGCCTGCAGCGTCGAGATGACCGACACCTCGTGCTCGGGCGAGACACCCCCGAAGACGAGACCGACGTTGAGGATAGACAAGGGGATTTCTGCGGTCTGATGGAGTGAAAAGGGCCTTTCCCGGCGGAAGCCGGTACCGGGCGGTTCCGGCGGGAAGTTAAGCAAATCAGGCGATATGCGGTCGCCCGTTCGCTTTCTGCACACGTCGTTCCGAAATGGCCGGCGCCGCACCGTCCCTTCCCCGAAGGATCGGCCGGGGACCTGTCCGGACCTGCGGTGCGGGATCCACCGACACGCGGTGCCAGGGCGGACTTCGACCCCGTTTTCACAGCTCGCAGCTTGCCGGCGACGACATCCCGTCCGATTTTCCCCACCGCCGAGGTAACCATCCTGCTCCATTACCTTGAAACTCGCCCTCATCTCCGACATCCATTCGAACCTGCCTGCCCTGGAGACGGCCCTGGCCTGCATCGATGAATACGGGGCCGATGCCATCTACTGCCTGGGCGACGTGGTCGGCTATGGTGCGGATGCGGCGGGTTGTGTGGCCCTCGTCCGGGAGCGTTGTGCGGGCGTGGTGCTGGGCAACCACGACGAGGCCGTGGCGCTCGAGCGCGGCCTCGAATACCTGCCGAAGGAGGCACAGATCGCCGCCCTGCACAACCGCGCTCAGCTTTCTGAAGAGCAGCGGCAATACCTGGCCGGCCTGCCGCTCCGGCTGGAGGTCCACGGCTGCACGTTCGTGCATGCCACCCCCTTTCAGCCCGAGGCCTGGATCCGTCTGGACACGTACCAGACCGCCCAGCTCCAGTTCGAGCACTTCACTACCGACGTGTGTTTCCTGGGCCACACCCACATTCCGGCGGTGATGTCGAACCGGCTCGGCGTGCTCCGGGTGCGCCGGGGTCACCGCTTCCTGATCAACGTCGGCAGCGTCGGCCAGCCCCGCGACGGCAACCCGCGCCTGTGCGTGGCCTTTTTCGACACCGAGACGTTCGCCTACGAGCTCCTCCGCCTGCCCTACGACGTGGAACGGGCCGCCGCCCGCATCGAAGCCGAGGGCCTGCCCACGAGCCTGGCCCGCCGCCTCAAGCTCGGCCGCTGAAGCCGCTCCTCACCGCCCGAGCCAGGCCGCTCGCAGGGCCGCCTGCCCCGGCGCCGGCGCCGCGACCGGGACGATGGCGTAGGCGTCCGGCAGCCGGGCGTCGAGGCGGACGCGGAACGTCTGCTCCTCTCCCCACCGCCGCACGGTCACCGTCACCGCGTCGCCCGGCTGGAAGGGGCGAAGGAGGTCGTCGAGCGCGCCGGCCGATACGTCGTTCCCCTCGACGGCGAGCAGCACGTCGTCGAGGTCGAGGCCGGCCTCGAAGGCGCCGGAGCCGGGCCACACGTCGGTGATCCGCCCGTCGGCGTCAGTGCGCACGCCCAGCCAGGCCGCCGGCCGGGCGGGGTCGGTGCGGCGTTCGAGCCGGAGGCCGGCGTGCGCCAGGTAGCGGTCGTAGTCCACGTCCTCGGTGCCGTAGATGTGCGCGTCGAAGAAAGCCTGAAAGCTCGTGCCCGTGACGTGTTCGAGGGCCTGCCGGAAGCCGTCTTCGGGGACGCCGCGCCCCTGCTTCGCGTAGGTCTCGTTGAGGTAGCGGATCACGTCGTCGAGCGAGCGGGTGCCGCCGGTGCGGGCCCGCACCTCCAGGTCGAGCAGCATCCCCATCACCTTGCCCGCCGTGTAGAACGAATAGAAGGTGTGGGGCGGGGCCTGCCCCTGCTTGGCCCAGCTGTCGAAGCTCGTCATGGCGATGCTCGTCACCTTCCGGCCCGGCTCTAGGTCGAACCGGCGGATCGTGGCGGCCATCTCGTCGAGAAACCCTTCCTCGCTCATCAGCCCGGCCCGCAGGAGGAAGACGTCAGCGTAGTAGTCCGTGATGCCCTCGAAGATCCACATCTGGGTGGTGTACTGCGGCTGCGCATAATCCGTCGGCAGGAGGGGGGCCGGGCGGATGCGCTCGACGTGCCAGGCGTGGAAGAACTCGTGCGAAGCCACCCCGAGGAGCGCGTTGTACCGGCCCGGCGTGGCGGCGGGGTCGTCCGGGCGGGTAAACGCCTCCGAGGGGCCGAGGACGATGGAGGTGCTGTTCTTGTGCTCGACGCCGTGCCCGAAGCGGTAGGGCAGCAGGTGGTACATGAACAGGTAGCGCCGGAACGGCACGTCCCGCATCATCGCCATCTGCGCGGCGACGATCCGGCGGTGGTCCTCGATGAGCGCCGCGTCATTGACCGGCAAAGTCCCCTGGATGGCGATCTCGAAGGTGGCCCCGCCCTCCTCGAAGGTGAGCAGCTTGAAGTCCGGGCTCATGAGAATGGGCGAATCGACCAGCTCGTGGTAGTCGGCGGCCACGTAGGCGCCGAGGGCCGCGTCGTAGTCGAGCGCGGTGGCGACGCGCCAGTCCTCGGGGTGATGGAGCACGACGGCCACCGGCTCGGTCATGCGCCCGCGCACGTTCATCAGCGCGGTGATGGGGTTGAGGTAGGCCTCCCGGGCGTCGAGGTAGCTGGCACCGGCGTCGAGCTGGCGGGCGTAGCTCCGGTACGTGGCCACCACCTTCGCCGCGTCGCCCCGTTCGACCCGCCAGGTGTTCTTGTCGATTTTCTCGAACGGGAGCGGCCGCCCCTCGCCGTCCTCGGCGGCAAACCCCACCACGTCCTTCGCGTAGTTCTGCAGGATGTACCGGCCGGGCCGCCACTCCGGGATGCGAAAGTCGACGTGCGGGGCGTCGTGCCCCGTCACCTCGAGGCGGATGTGGAAATAGTGGGCGTTCGGCGTGCCCCAGCCGACGTGGTACGTGAGGGCGGGTTGCCGGGCGGATGCAGTCATCGCAAACAGGAAGATGGACAGGGTAAGAAGCAGGGCTTTCATCAGAGCGGCACGGGCGGATAAAGGGAAAACGCCGGGCCTTACGCCGCGGCGCTTACCCCGGATCCCGCCCGCGGGGAACGCCCGGCGCCGGCCCGCGTGTTTCCGTGGCGTATGGGAGCCCGGCTTCCAGTTCACATGGGGCGTACGCGCACGGCTCGTCGGCCTGTCCCGCCGGCTACCCCGCCGTGCCGGAACTCGCCGGGGCCAGCGTACGGGGGCTTCGGCTTCGCATGAGGAAGGGCCGGAGAAACCCGATACGAGCCCATCCTCCTCACAGGGTACTTCGAAGGAGGATGGGGGGCAAAAACCCGGGCAGGGGGAAGCATCCGGAGGGATGGGCTTGTATATTTTCCCACGCATCACGCCATAACACCGTGACGGGTAGCCGCACCCGGCCCTCTCGCAACCAACCCGACTTCGCCATGAAGACGCGCTTCCTGATCTGCCTGCTCCTGCTGGTCCTGCCGGCTCCTGTGCTTGCCCTCACCCCGTCGTCGCCCGTGCCCCGGGCTGCTTTCGGCGCGGCGGTGGCCCTCACGGGGGACCTCCTGTTCGTCGGAGAGCCCCAGAGCTTCAAAGACCCGGGGACGGTGCACGTCTACCGGCGCAACGGGGATGCCTGGACGCTCGTGACCCGGCTCACGGCCTCGGACGCCGAGGTGGGCGACGGCTTCGGACAGGCCCTGGCAACCGACGGCGAACGGCTGGCCGTGGCGGGCGGTGCGGCGGTCTACGTCTTCGAGCGCTCCGGCGACACCTGGACCGAAGCGGTCCGCCTGGCGGCTCCCGGCGAAGGGGACGCCTTCGGACAGGCCCTTGCCCTCGGCGGCGACCACCTGCTCGTCGCTGCTCCCGGGCACGACGCACGGCGGGGCACCGTCTACGTCTTCGCACGGGGCACGGAGGGCGCCTGGACCGCCGCGGACACCCTGCACGTCGACGACCTCCGGCCCGGCGATGCACTCGGCAGCGCCCTGGCCCTCGGCGGCGACCGCCTGCTCGTTGCCGCCCCCGGGCGCAACGAGGGCGCCGGGGCCGCTTTCGCCTTCCGCCGCGAGGGCGACAGGTGGGTTCGGGAAGCCGTGCTCGTCCCGGCCGGGGCCGGGCCGGGTAGCCGCGCAGGCAGCGCCCTGGCCCTCGACGGCGACTACGCCTTCCTCGGAGCCCCCCGCCACAACGGCTTCACCGGAGCCGTCTTCACCTTCCACCGCCATGCGGACGGGACGTGGACCGAGTGGGCATCGCTCGCGCCCGAAAAGCCCGGGGAACGCGACTTCTTCGGCGCGGCGCTGGCCGCCGGCGGCGGCCTCCTGTGGGTCGGCGCCCCCGGCACGGGCGGCTTCGCGGGACAACTCACCGCCTTCCTTCCCACCGGCGAAGGGTGGACCCCCGACCGGACCGTACAGGCCGGCACGGTACGCCCCGGTGACGCCTTTGGCAGCACCTTCGCCGTGTCCGCCGACCTGCTGGCCGTGGCCGCCCCCCGCGACGACTACGGCGAGGGCAGCGTCCACCTCTTCGCCCGTATCGGCCGCAGCTGGCACCCACAGGCCTTCCTGATCCACGAAGCCGAACCGTTCCCCGCCCTCACCGGCGAACGGGAGCCCTGTGCCGGCGGTTCGGCGGCCGGCTTCGACTGCCGCGACGTCGACCTGCTCGCTTTCATCCCGAACCGGGACATGGACATCGGGCGGGGCGTCCGCCTGAACGACGTCTGGGGCTGGACCGACCCCGAGACGGGCCGCGAGTACGCCCTCGTCGGGCACATGGAAGGCACTGTCTTCCTCGACGTCTCCGACCCCACCCGCCCCGTCTACCTGGGCACGCTCCCGATGCACGAAGGCGCCACGGGCAACACCTGGCGGGACATGAAGGTCTACCGGAACCACGCCTTCATCGTGGCCGACGGCGCCGGGCCGCACGGCATGCAGGTCTTCGACCTGACCCGCCTCCGCCGCGTCGAGAACCCGCCCGTCACCTTCACCGAGGACGCCCACTACGACCGCATCGCGAGTGCCCACAACATCGTCATCAACGAGGAGACGGGCTTCGCCTACGCCGTCGGGGCCGGCATGGGCGGCGAGACGTGCGGCGGCGGCCTGCACATGATCGACCTCCGCGAGCCGAAAAAGCCCCGCTTTGCCGGCTGCTTCGGGCACGAAGGGACGGGCCGCCAGGGCACCGGCTACATCCACGACGCGCAGTGCGTCGTCTACCGGGGGCCGGACGCCGACTACCGGGGCAAGGAGCTCTGCTTCAGCGCCAACGAGACGGCCATCAGCATCGTCGACGTGACGGACAAGGCCAACCCGAAGGCCATCGCCTCCGGGGCCTATCCCAACTTCGGCTACGTCCACCAGGGCTGGCTCAGCGAGGACCACCGCTTCTTCTTCCAGAACGACGAAACGGACGAACTCAACGGTAACGTGGACCGCACGCGCACGCTCGTCTGGGACCTCGCCGACCTCGACGATCCCATCCTCGTGAAAGAATACTTCGGCCCCACCTCGGCCACAGACCACAACCTGTACGTCCGCGGCCACCTGATGTACCAGACGAACAACGCCAGCGGCCTGCGCATCCTGGACGTGAGCGACCCGCTCAACCCCGTGGAGGTGGCCCACTTCGACACGACCCCGTACGGGAAAGACGTGGCGGGCTTCAACGGCACCTGGAGCAGCTACCCGTACTTCGAGAGCGGAACGATCGTGGTCACCAGCCGGCGCGAAGGCGTCTTCCTGCTGAAAAAGAAAGACATCGACCTCTGATGACGGACCCCGGTCCGGAAGCGGGGATACCCACCCACGCGAAACGGAAGCAACGGGCGCTTTCGAACGTCTATTCCGGACGGACCTTCGTGCCCGGGACGGACAAACGACCCGCCCGATGAACGGTCCATGGAGCGCGTAACAAATGGCGCTTCCGCTCGTTTACTGCCACCGTGAAATGCATCCCCCGCACCACCATGTCCGTTTCTCCCTCGATGTATTCCACCCCGTCGTCTTTCCCGGGGCCAGCGCTCCGGTATGCCTTCCTGCTCGTTCTCCTCACGATCCTCGGCCACGGGACGACCCACGCACAGCAAGCGCGGACCATCACCTTCGAGGAAGCCGTACAGATCGCCCTGGAGCGCAACGCCGCGATCCGGCGTAGCCGCAACAACGTCGGCCTGCAGGCGACGGTCGTCTCCAGCGAGCGTGCGGACTTCTTCCCCAACCTCAACCTGTCCTCCAGCACGAGCCGCACCTACGGGCTCACCTTCGACCAGACCACCGGCCAGCTCGTCTCGGAATCGACGGACGCCTTCAATGCCAGCGCGAGCTCGTCGATCAACCTGTTCAACGGTTTCGGGGACGTGGCCTCCTACAACCAGGCCAGACATGCCCTCGAAGCCGAGGAATACACCCTGAACCGCACGCAACAGACGGTCCTCTTCGACCTCATCACCAGCTACCTGCAGGTGATCCTGGACCGCGAGCAGATCCAGATCCGGCAGGAGGACCTCGAGGCCCAGCGCCAGCAACTGGCACGGATCGAGGAGTTCGTGCGCGTGGGGTCGCGGCCCGTCTCCGACCTGTACCAGCAGCAGGCCACGGTCGCCTCCAGTGAGCTGGCCCTGCTCGAAGCCGAACGCGCCGCCCAGCTCAGCGAAAGCCGGCTGATCCAGGTGCTTCAGCTCGATCCCTTCCAGGAATACGAGTTCGTGGCCCCCTCGGCCGAAGAGATTCCCCTCCTGCCCCGGGAATACGACGCCGAATCGCTGCTTCGCACCGCCTTCGCGAACCGCCCGGACCTGCAGGCCCAGGAAGCCAGCATCGAGGCCGCCCTCGAAGGCATCCGGTTCGCCCGGTCCGGCATGTACCCGTCGCTGAGCCTTTTCGGCAGCATCCGCACCAGCTATTCGAGCCGGAACGAGCTCACCTCCTTCGCGGACCAGCTCTCGGACAACCGTGCCCAGTCGTTCGGGATCAGCCTGAGCATTCCCATCTTCAACCGGTTCCAGACCCGGACGAACGTCGAGCGGGCGCGCGTGCAATACGAGAACGCCCGGCTGGCCGAGGAGACGCTCGAACTCCAGATCGCCGCCGAGGTGCGCCAGGCCTACCTGGACTACCAGACGGCCGTCAAGCGGCTCGACGTGACGGAGAAACAGCTGCAGGCCGCCGAGCAGGCCCTGGCCGTCGAACAGGAGCGGTACAACGTCGGCGCCTCGACGCTCGTGGAGCTGACGCAGGCCCGCGCCACCTACGTGCAGGCCGCCAGCAACCGCATCCAGGCCATCTACCGGTTCTATTTCCAGGACCGGCTGCTCGAGTATTACCAGGGCACGCTGAACCCGACCCGGCCGTTGTTCTGACCGGTTCCGGAAGAAACCCGAAAGGCCCCATCCCGCACACTGAGAATCCACCGAGCGTATGGCTCCCCCGAAGAAAAACGCCACACGTCGCCTGCTTTTCCTCATCATCGGCCTGATCGTGCTGCTGGTCATCCTGGCGGCCGTCGGGCGGGCCACCGGCCTCTTCGGCACCGGTAACGACGCCGTCGAGGTGGAGACCGCGAGGGCCGAACGGCGCACGCTGACCCAGGTCGTGACGGCCTCCGGGAAGGTCCAGCCGGAGGTGGAGGTCAAGCTCAGCCCCGACGTCTCCGGCGAGATCATCGAACTGCGGGTGCGAGAAGGGGATCAGGTCGAGAAAGGGGACCTGCTCGTGCGCATCCGCCCGGACTTCTACGTGGCCCAGGTGGAACAGGCCGAAGCCGGGGTCCTGCAGGCCAAGGCCAACATGGCCCAGCGCCGTGCGGACATGCTCACGGCCGAGGTCGAGCTGAACCGGCAGAAGGCCCTCTTCGAAAAGAACGCCATCGCCGAAAGTGACTATGTGCGGGCGCAGAACCAGTATGAGGTGGCGAAGGCGGCCTACGAAGCCGCCGAGTATGCGGTGCAAAGCGCCGAGGCCCGGCTCCGCGAGGCCCGCGAGCAACTCTCGAAGACGGCCATCTATGCCCCCATGAGCGGCACCGTCAGCAAGCTCGACGTCGAGCTCGGCGAGCGGGTCGTCGGCACCAGCCAGTTCACCGGCACCGAGATGATGCGCATCGCCCGGCTCGACCAGATGGAGCTGGAGGTCGATGTCAACGAGAACGACGTGGTCAACGTGGCCCTCGGAGACACGGCCCGCATCGAGATCGACGCCTACCCGGAGCAGACCTTCCGGGGCGTCGTCACCGAAATCGCCAACACGGCACGCACCACCGCGGCGGGCACGCAGGAGCAGGTGACCAACTTCCCCGTCAAGATCCGCATCCTGGACCCGCACAACCTCAACCTGGCCGTCCCGGGTACAGGCCAGGCCCTGCAGACGAGTGAGACCCCCCTCGCCGACGCCTCGCCCCAGTTCCGCCCGGGTATGAGCGGCACCGTGGACATCTACACCAAGACCGTCTTCGACGTGGTGGCCGTGCCCATCCAGGCCGTCACCGTGCGCGACTTCGCCCGCCTCCAGCCGGCCGCCGACACGACCCGAAGGGCACGCACCGGGGAAACCGGCCGGGACGACACGGTCTCGACCCGCTTCCCCAAAGAGGACCTTCGCAAGGTGGTCTTTCTCGTCGAAAACGGCAAGGCAAAGATGGTGGAGGTGACCACCGGCATCACGGACGACACCCACATCGAGATCAAATCCGGCCTCTCCGGTGGGGAGGAGGTCATCATCGGCCCGTACCGTGCCGTCAGCCGCACGCTGGAGCCCGGCACTCCGGTGCGGGTGAAGCCGCCCGAGCAGCCCGGACGCCGACCGCTGGCGGCCGCCAACTGACCGGGCGAGGCCCTGCGCCGCGCAGGTTGCGCCGGGCCCTACGAGAACCCCCACCCTGCGCCTCCGATGGCCGAGAACCCGAAGGATCCCATGAGCACCCCCTCGCACGGCAACACCCCGCTGATCCGGCTGATCGACATCACCAAGGTCTACCCGATGGGTATGCAGGAGGTGCGGGCCCTGGCGGGCGTCTCGCTGGAGATCCATCCAAACGAATACGTCGCCATCATGGGCCCCTCGGGCTCGGGCAAGTCCACCCTGATGAACATCATCGGCTGCCTGGACGTGCCCACCAGCGGGGCCTATTACCTCAACGGCCAGCGGGTGAGCGAGATGACCGACGACGAGCTGGCCGAGGTGCGCAACCGCGAGATCGGCTTCGTCTTCCAGACGTTCAACCTGCTCCCGCGCGTGAACTGCCTGCAGAACGTGGAGCTGCCGTTGATCTACGCCGGCATCCGGCGCCAGACCCGCCGGAGCATGGCCGAGCAGGCCCTTCGCAACGTGGGCCTGGGCGACCGCCTCCACCACAAACCGAACGAGCTCTCGGGCGGGCAGCGCCAGCGCGTGGCCGTGGCCCGCGCCCTGGTCAACAATCCGTCCCTCATCCTGGCCGACGAGCCGACGGGCAACCTGGACTCGAAGACGGGCGAGGAAATCATGCGCCTGTTCGAGACGCTCTACCGGCGGGGCAACACGCTGCTGGTGGTCACGCACGAGGAAGAGATTGCCCGGCATGCCCGCCGCATCATCCGCCTCCGCGACGGCCACATCGAATCCGACACCCCCGTCGAACAACCCATCCTGGCCGAACTCGATCCGGCTGCCCTCGAAACGAGCGCGCATTGACGGATCATCGCCCTGGATCCGGACGGACACCCGGCCTCCCGCCGGAAGGCCGGCCTACCCGACGGTGCAGGGCAACGGCTCGCGCCGGTGGATGAAGCGGGCCTCCCCCGTGGCCCGGCGGGCCTTGACGGCCTGGTAGGGCACCGCCGGTCCTTCCACCGTGATACACCCGCGCTCGGGCGTGTAAAGCACGTAATGCACTTCGATGACGTCTTCCTTCTTCTCTATCGCCTCCACCTCCACCCCGTAACCGCCCGACGGCACCGGCACCGCCACCAGCACGATCATTTCCTGGGTGAAATCGACCGGCTTGAACGGTCCCGCCGCGTGGAGACGGGTCCGGTAGGCCTCCCAGGCCTCCGGAGTGTAGAGCACGACCCCCGTCGTGTCCGACAGCCGGGCGTTCGGCCCCACCCCGACGTTCTCGAACGGCAGCAGCTCCACGTCCTCGACGATCACCTCGGCGTCGTCACGCCGGCACCCGGCCGCCAGCACAAGGAGCACCAGCCCGACCACCACAACCTTTGTCATCAATAGCCCGTTTGCGGATGGGAGGAATCCTGTGGCCGAACATACGGCAAACCGGGCATATTTGCTCCGGGCGTTCCGGGCCGGCGGCCTTCCGCCCACGGGGGTAGCGTATGGGCGGCAGATGCCGTATCATTCCGGGCGCGTTTCGTCGTCATCCGTTGCCTTCGCCATGCCGTTCTGCCGCCGTCCCGTACCGGTCGTCGCGCTGCTCCTCGTCCTGGCCGGATGCCGGAACGAGGGGACGGAACCTCCCCTTCGCGCCCCCGCCTGGGAGGTGCGACCCACCGACACGACGGCGCGGCTACAGGCCGTGAGCATCGCGGCAGACGGAACGGTGTGGGCCAGCGGAACGGGCGGCACCTATGCCGTCACCACCGACGGCGGGGTCACCTGGCGCACGGGCACCGTCCCGGAGGCGGACACGCTCGAGTTTCGCGACGTGCACGGCGTCGACGCCCGGACGGCCTACCTCCTCTCCGCCGGACCGGGCGCCGCCTCCCGCATCTACAAAACCACCGACGGCGGCACCTCCTGGACCCGCCAGTTCACCAACCCCGAGCCCGACGGCTTCTTCGACTGCTTCGACTTCTGGGACGAGACGCACGGCCTGGCCTTCTCGGACAGCATCGAAGGGCAACTCTACCTGCTCATCACCGAAGACGGCACCACGTGGCGCCGCCTGCCCCCCGAAACCCTGCCGCCGGCCCTCCCGGGTGAAGGCGCCTTTGCCGCCAGCGGCACGTGCGTCGTCACCCGCCCCGGCGGGCACGTGTGGATCGGCACCGGCGCCTCGGCCGTGGCGGCCCGCGTCCTCCACAGCCCCGACTACGGGCGCACGTGGACCGTCGCCGAGACGCCGCTCGTGAGCGACACGCCCTCCTCGGGCATCTACACGCTCGCCTTCCTCGACGACCGGCGCGGCGCGGCCCTCGGCGGCGACTATGCCCGGAGGGACTCGGTGCCGGCCCGCACCGTCGCCACCACGGCCGACGGCGGCACCACGTGGACCCTCGCCGGGGCGGCCCCCCTGCGCGGCGCCGTCTTCGGCGCCACATACGTGCCCGGCGCTCCCACCCCCACCCTCGTGGCCGTGGGACCGGACGGCTCCGCCCTCTCCACGGACAACGGCCGCACCTGGACCCGCTTCGACGACGCCTCGTACTGGAGCGTCGCCGCCGGGCCCCGGGCCGTGTGGGCCGTCGGCCCCGAAGGTCGCATCGCGCGGCTACGCACCCGCTGACCCACCCCCCGCACGAAGCCGTACCGCCGGTCCGCGAACCACCCCGGAAACAGGATGGACCCGAAACAGATCGCCGAACAGCTCCGTTGTCCTCATGGCGCACAGGCCGCACGGACGGCGCAGCGGATGAACGAGGCCAACGCCGGCCTCTATCACGCCACCATCACCTGGCTCGACCTGAGACCGGAGAGCCACGTCCTGGAAATCGGCCCCGGAAACGGTGCCTTCGCCGCCGAGGTTCTCCGCACCGCACACCACTACACCGGCCTCGACTGGTCCCCCGCGATGGTCGGCGAAGCCAAAAAACACAACCGCGCGCTCGTAGCCTCGGGCCGTGCCACCTTCCTACGGGGCAGTTCCGACCACATGCCCTTCCCGGACGACACCTTCGACCGGGCCTTTTCCATCAACACCCTCTATTTCTGGGAAGAGCCCCGCCGACATGCCGCAGAAATCGCCCGGGTGCTCCGGCCGGGCGGCCTGTTCGTTCTGGTCTTCGGCGAAGAGGCGTTCATGCGCACGTTGCCCTTTGCCGCACACGGGTTTAAGCTGTACGACGAAGCCGGCGCCTGCACCCTCATGCGGGCAGCCGGGCTGCACGTCTGCGACCTTCACCGCTACCGGGAGACCGGCCGGAGCAACAGCGGCCGGGTCGTCGACAAGCGGTTTCTCCTCCTCCGGTGTGAAAAACGCCCGGAACAGACGGATTCGGCATGAACGAGAAGAGCTGCATCGAGATCCACTACTGCACCCGGTGCCGCTGGCTCCTGCGGGCAACGTGGATGGCCCAGGAGCTGCTCACCACGTTCGAACAGGAGATCGGCCGGCTGGTGCTGGTCCCGGGCACCGGCGGGATCTTCGAGATCTATGCCGACGGCGAACGGGTGTGGTCCCGCAAAGCGCAGGGCCGCTTCCCCGAGATCGCGGAGCTCAAACGGCTCGTCCGCGACCGGATCGCCCCCGAAAAGGACCTGGGCCACACGGACCGGCACGGTACCTGATTGCCGGCACAAGCCCGCCGCTACCGGGGTTCCGGCACCCGGGGACGAACGAGGTCGGCATAGGAGCGGATCTCGCCCCGGCGGTAGCGCTCGATCAATTCGCCGATGGGCTGAAGCAGTTGCGTGCTGGCGTAGCCCGGCACCGTCTCGGGATGCTGCTGATCGAAGCGGTTGAAATAGCTGCGGATGATGACGGCCCCGGGGTGAAGCGGCAGCGTCTCCAGGTTCGCCACGAAGCGGCCGAAGGTGCCCGCCCGCATCAGATAGAATGCCACGTTCGACGTGTAGAAGACCGACACCTGCAGACCCTCGGCGTGGAGGTAAGCCCCGATGGACCGGAGGGCGTGCGGCCCCGCCAGATCGCCGACGACCGGGATAACACGGTTCTCCGCCTGCATCGTCTTCAGCAGGCGAAAGGCGTCTTCCCGTGCCAGAAAGTTCGCCTGGTGCCCTTCGCGGTCGCGTTCGAGCAGAAGCCGGCGCAGGGTGGGATAATACGGCCGGGGCGGGCGGTTATGGCTGGTGAAGCGCAGGTCGAGCCCTTCCCGAAAGAAGGCCTCCTGTATGGCGGCGATGCGGTTCAGATCCTGCCGGGAAAGCGACACCCCGAAGCGGGGTACGAGATCACGCACGGCATCGCGGGCAGCGGCGGCCACCTCCGGCGAGAAGGGGGTGGCATCGACATAGGCGACGAGGTCGTCCGGTCCGGCGGCCTCGGGCGGGCCGGCAGGCAGGGCACCGCCGGGCGGCAACGGCCGGCCCGTGAGCAGGCACAGGTACTCGAGGCGGTTCCGGGCCAGCGTGAAGAGGGCCTTGAAGAAGAGGTGCTGGAGCAGGTTGTCCCGCCGGATATCCACGATGAACGCCAAGCGTGGCCGCACGAGGGCGATGTAGGAAAAGTTCTGGTCGGGTCCGACGCCGAGATAGACCCCGCCTTCGAGGTTGCGTGCCCGGAGCGCCCCGGCGACGTGGAGATAGGAGGCTTCGTTGGAAATGAGGTTGTCCGTGTCGAAATAGCCGCCGGGCTCCGACAGCCGCGCCACCAGTCCTGCAAAGGCCGTGTCCGGCGTGACGGCGGGACGTTCGGGAAAGACCGGTCCCTCCGGCCGGGCCTGTCCCCGGCATCCCGTGGCCGGGAGCACCAGCACGGCCAGCAGCACCATCCAGGCGGTTCGCCGTCGGACGCCCATGTTCCCCTCGCTCGATGGTGGATGGAGACGTTGTTGCAGGTGGCACGTTGAACGTTACGGTTCGGGGGTTCCGGGTCCACGAGCACCGCAGCCCCGGTCGCCTCATGCCGGGTCTCCGGTGTCGTCCCCCGGGAGGTGCGGGAAGCGCCGTCCGGTGGGCAGGCTGATGTTGTGCGCCATCGCCCAGAAGCGCAGGCCGGTGGTGACGACTGCTGCCGTCGTCATCGCCACCGCCTCGCCCAGGCCGAGGGCCGCCGTGCCGGTGAAGGCGACCCCGCCGAGCAGGGCCGCCGTCGCATAGAAACCGCCCTTGATGACGGCAGGCACCTCGCGCACGAGCAGATCGCGCACGACCCCGCCGCCGGTGGCCGTCAGGGCCGCCATCAGGACGATGCCGATCGGGCCGAGACCGGCGGCGGCAGCCCTGGCCGCTCCCATGGCCGCAAAGACACCGAGCCCGACGGCATCCGCCACGAGCACCCGGTTCCAGCGCCGGGCGATCGGCGGAGCGGCCCAGAAGACCGCCATCCCGCCGGCCAGGCACACGAGCAGGTACCACTCGTCCTGCAGGGCGGCGGGCGGGGTAGCCCCGAGCAGGACGTCCCGGATCATCCCGCCGCCGACGCCCGTGGCCACGGCCAGCACCATGAAGCCGAGGAAATCCAGCCCGTGCCGGTTGGCCTGGAACGCCCCCGAGAGGGCAAAGACGAACGTCCCCAGCAGGTCGACGGCGTAGAGCATCCAGGGGCTCCGGGCTCAAACGTCGCAGATGGCGAGGGCTTCCCGCAACGAGGTGAGCGGGTCGCGTGTGGGAATGAACTCCTGCGCGATGTAGCCGGTAAAGCCGGTGTCCGCGATGGCCTGCGCGATGGCCCTGTAGTTGAGTTCCTGCGTCTCGTTGATCTCGTGGCGCCCCGGATTGCCGCCCGTGTGATAATGGGCGATGTAATCGTGGTAGGTGCGGATGGTCCGGATGATGTCGCCCTCCATGATCTGCATGTGATAGATATCGTAGAGCAACTTGAAGCGGTCCGACCCGAGGCGGTCGACCAGGGCAACACCCCAGGCCGTATGATCACACTGATAGTCGGGGTGATCGACCTTGCTGTTGAGCAGCTCCATGCAGACGGTCACGCCGAGGCGTTCGGCCGCCGGGAGGATTTTCTTGAGGCCCGTGACACAGTTTTCGAGCCCTTCCTCGTCGTCCAGGCCGGCACGGTTGCCGGAGAAGCAGATCAGGTTGGGGAAACCGGCCTCGGCCACCTCTTCGAGCCGTTTCAGGTAACCCGGCACCAGCCATTCGTGGTGTTCGAGGCGGTTGAAGCCGTGGGTGAGGAAGTGCATCCCGTCGGGTGCCGCCGGCGGGTTGGCCATCGCGCAGATGAGCCCGTGCCGTTTGACGGCGGGCCAGTCCGGCGGGTCGAGCAACTCGACCGAGCGCAGGCCCATGGCCGCTCCGGCAGCCGCCAGTTCGTCGACCGTCAGGTTCGGGTAGCACCACTTACAGGCCGAGTGGTTGAGACGCCCCCGGCGGGCGGGACGCGCCTCGATGCACGCGGTGGACGCAGGCAGGGCCGCAGCGGCAACCGTCGCCAGCCCGGCCCGCACAAAGGTTCGGCGTTTCATGACAGGGTCCGAAAAGCAAAAGGGAGGAAGCACGCAAGTAATGTAATGCATGGCCTTTCCCGGGACAAACCCCGCGAGACCCTGCCGCCCTCGTCCCGAACCTGCCACGAAACGGCGCCCCGGCGTATCTTGTGCCCGCTCCGCCCGTAACGGGGACGATCCTTCCTCCTTCCCTCCCGGACGCCATGCGACACCTGGGCAACGTGCTGTGGATCTTCCTCGGCGGCGGCTTCTTCATCTTCCTCGAATACCTGCTCGGCGGCCTCGTGCTGTGCCTGACCGTCATCGGGATCCCGTTCGGACTGCAATGCATCCGGCTGTCGGTACTGGGGCTGCTCCCCTTCGGACGAGACGTGCGGGAGCACCCGGCGGCTTCCGGATGCCTGCCGCTGGCGATGAACGTGATCTGGATCCTCGCCGGAGGGGTCTGGCTGGCACTCACCCACCTTCTCTTCGGGCTACTCTGTGCCCTGACCGTCATCGGAATCCCCTTTGCCCGGCAGCACATGAAACTGGCCCGGCTCGCGCTGGCCCCCTTCGGCAAAGAGATCGTCCCCGTGCCCTGATCCTTCCGTTTCCTCGGCCGTACAACGGAGCAGGCGCCGTTTCCTTCGCCGAATCTTTACCCGAATCCGGCCGCTGCCGGTAGTCATCCCGGATCGCTGGCGGACTATCAGAACACCTTCCCGCACGATACCGGATGACCTTCACCAGCCCACGCATGCCGGACAACCCATCGCTACGACCCGATCCATGCCATCCGGACCGCCGCCTGAGGAACTCTGCCGGCGCCTGAAAGCCTCCGACCGCGAGGCATTCGAGGCCATCTTCCGGCTTTTCCGGGGGGATCTGCTCCGGTTCGCAACCGCCATCGTGGAAGACGCGACGGTGGCGCACGACCTGGTACAGGATGTGTTCGTGTCGCTGTGGGGCCTGCGGGAAACGCTCGACCCCTCGAAATCGCTCCGGGCCTACCTCTTCCGGATGACGCGCAACCGGGCCTACCGTCATCTGCGGGACGAGCGTACCCATGCCCGCAAGCACACGCAACTCGGCGACGAGGCCGCCGCCCGTCCCCCTGCCGAGGTGACCAACGGCCATGACGCCGCGCTGCTGGCGGACCGGCTGCAGGCGTGGATCGCGGCCCTGCCGGCCCGGCAACGGGAGGCCCTGCTGCTGAGCCGCTTCCACGAACTGAGCCATCGCGAGATCGCCGCCGTCATGGACATCTCGCCGCGCACGGTGAACAACCACATCGTGCGGGCCCTGGAGCACCTGCAGCGGTGTCTTGAGGCTTTCGAACCGTCCTTGCTTGAACGATGAAAGAAGAACGATCCCGGTCGATCCCACCGGAGGTGCAGGCGACGCTGGAGGCCACGGCCCCGGAAGCGCGGCAACGCCTGGAGAAGATGTGGCACCTGCTCACGCCCCGGGAAATCCCCGCCGGAAGCGTGCCGGACGACGAGGCGGCCTGGGCCGACCTGCAGGCACGGCTCGACGCCGCCGGCGCCGGAACGCCGGACGCACCCACCTCCGATCCACGCCGCCGGGCCGCCGGCCGCCCACCCGTACGGCGACGACGCCCGCACCCACACCGTCACCTCCTTCCCGTTTCCGTCCTCCTCGTGCTGGCGCTCGGCCTGGGGCTGTGGTGGTGGCACCGGCCGGTCACCGTGACGGTCCCGCCGGGCCGCCAGCTGACCGTCACCCTGCCCGACGGCTCGACGGTCCACCTCAACAGCGACACGCGCCTGTCGTATGCCCGGGGCTTCCGGACCTGGCCGCTCGTCGACACGCCGCAGCGCCGCGTACGGCTCGACGGGGAAGCCTTCTTCGACGTGAAGCCGGGCAGGCGTACGTTCGTCGTCGAAACGTTCAATGCCCGGGTGGAGGTGCTTGGCACCCGGTTCAACGTATGGGCCCGCGCGGAGGCCCCGGCCCGCGAGACCCGTGTGACCCTGGCCGAGGGGCACGTGCGCGTCCTGGACGCCGGTGCACCGGAACAGGCCGTCGAACTCCGTGAGACGGGCCACGCCGCCCGTGTGACGGACGCGGCCCCGTCGCCGCTCCCCCAGCGGGCCGGGCCGGACGCCCTCGAAGCCGCCACCGCCTGGCGACGGCAGGGCTTCACCGCCGTCAACCAGCCGCTCTCGGCCATCCTGGCGGAGCTGCAACGCCGGTATGCCCGCGACCTCGGCGCCGAACCCGGCATCGCGCTCACCGATTCCCTGACCCTCCTTTACCTCCGGCCCGTGCCGCTCGAAGCCATCCTCAAGGACCTCTGCCTGGTGCAGGGTTGCCGCTACCGCCCCACAAGCCGGGGCTTCGTCCTGATCCCCGGCACACCGGCCGCGTCGTCGCCCTCCCCGTAGGCCGTGTGACACGTCCCATACGCCGGATGTCCCCGCCAGCCATGCTTCCCCGAATCCGCCCCTTCGCCCGGCTCATCGTCCTGCTGATGGTGCTGTGCCCGGTGACGGCCCGGCCCGGCGACACCATGGGACAGCCGCGTGAAGGCGAGGCGTACAGCCTGGTGTTCCGGGGCACCCCGCTCGACCAGGCGCTCGAAGCACTCGTGCGCCTCACGCGGATCGACCTGGTCTATTCCACGGAGCAGGTTGCGGGACGCCGCGTGTACTGCACGGGCCGGGAACTGCCGGCCGAAGCCCTCCTGCGGTGCGTGCTTGCCGGCTCCGGGCTCGACTATGTTCGCTCCTCCTCCGGCGCCTATGTGCTGATCGAGGCCCGCAACGCCCCGGCCCTCTTCGGAGACCTTGCCGGCCAGGTCATCGACGGGGAAACCGGGGTGCCGCTGCCGGCGGCCAACGTGCTGCTGGCCGAAGCCGCCACCGGCACCACGACCAACGACGCCGGCTTCTTCAGCTTTGCCGGGCTGGTCTCCGGCCCCTACCGCGTGGTGGTCACCTACGTCGGCTATGAGACGGCCCGGGACAGCGTCTGGGTGGCCCCCGGCGCCCGCGCCCGCCTGCAGGTCCGCCTCCGGCCACGTACCGTGCCGATGCACCCCATCGTGATCGACGGCCTCAGCCAGCGGCTCCCCTCCCGGATGCTGGGCTCCGGAGAGGCCGGGCCACAGGCGCTGGCCTCGGTCACCTTCGCCGGCACCCCCGACGTGGCACGCGGCGCCGGCCGCCTGCCCGGCGTGGCGGCCACCCAGCCCCTGGCCGACCTGCACATCCAGGGTGGCGGCGGCGGGGAACACCTCACCCGCCTTGACGGCATCCCCGTGCGACACCCGGTGAGCCTGGGACGACATCTCGGTGCCTTCAGCCCCCTGGCCCTGCGGCGCCTCGTCGTCCACAAGGCCGGCTTCGGCGTGGAACACGGCAGCCACCTCGCCGGCCTCGTCGCCGCCGAACACCACGTGAACGGCGAACACCGGCTGGCCGTGAGCCTGGACCCGATCAGCGCGAACGCCCGAACCCACGCCCGCCTCACCCTGCCCGGCAAACGGCCGATGGACCTGATGTTCGCCGGACGCACCGGCCTGTGGGCCCAGTACCAGGACCCCGGCGTCGCCGCCCTGCTGCGCCGCTGGAACAGCGTAGACCCGCAACTGGCCGGCCGCTGGCTGGGCCAGCCGGTGACCACCCGCTCCTTCGCCGTGTTGCACCCACTCCCCGACGTAGCCTTCTCCGACCTCCACGCCGCCCTCCGCCTCACCCCCGCCGCGTTCCACCTCATCGACGCCTCCGCCTATCATGCACGCAACCGCATCCGGGCCGACCTGACAGGACTGAACCGGCTGGAAAACACCACGGAAGACCGCCTCATCCTCACCCGCGACGATTACGACTGGTCGAACTGGATGGGCCAGGCCCGGTACAGCCGCCTGCTCGGCGCCCACGCGGTGCTGACCGTGCAGGCCGGCGGCAGCCGCCACACATCACGCTACAGCTACCGCGCCCTGCAGACGAACGTCCTCCGGGGCACCTACACGGACGACAACCTGGAACAGGCACGCAACCGGTTCGAAGAGGCGTTACAAACCAGCTACGTCACCTACGAACACAACGCCATCCGGGAGGTGACCGTACGGGCCGTCCTCAGCCACAGCCTCGCCCCCTCCCGGCAGTTCGAAGCCGGCCTGTTCGCCAGCCACACCGACAGCGAGTTCAACCTGAACAACCAGTTCATCCCCGCCTTCTGGTACCACGGCTCGGCCTGGACCGGCGGCACCTACCTGAAGGGAACGCTGGCTCCGGGATGGCACCTGACCCTGGAGCCCGGCCTCCGCCTGACGTATGCCGCCCGCCGCCGCACGGTCTATGCCGAACCCCGCCTGGCCCTGCGCTATGACCGCGAAACCGGACCGCTCGGCCCGTACGCCCTGCGCCTGGCCGCCGGCCTCTACCGGCAGTTCGTCAACCAGTTCGAGCTGACCAGCTCCGGCCCAACCGCCGCCGTACCGTCCGTCCCCTTCTGGCTTCCCATCGACCGCACCCTCGCCCCGCCCCGCACCTATCACCTGGCCGCCGAAGCCCTGCTGATGCCGTCCACGGCCTGGACGATCCGGGTGGAAGGCTACTACAAAGCCCAGCCGCGCCTGCTCACCATCGACTATGCGACGCTGGTCAAACTGCTCGAGGCCGGCCCCCGCACCCCCCTGCCGCAGGCCACCTTCATCGCCTCAACCCACGGCCGTGCCTTCGGGGGCAGCCTGCGCGTCGTATACACGACGCCCCGCCTCACCGCCGGCCTCGACTACGCCTTCAGCCGCGCCGTCCGCCGCTACCCCGGCCGTTTCGACGACCGCCTCGTCCCGGTTCCCTGGAATGTCCCCCACCGCCTCACCGCCGACCTGAAAGTATCCCTCTCCGATCATCTCTCCCTCCACCTCACCGGCGAAGGGGCCCGGGGACGCCGCTGGGCCCTGCGCCAGGCCTACTACGACTACCTCGCCCTCGGAGGCCTGCTGCCGGACGCCGGCCCCTTCGACCTCGACCGACCCGACGACCACCGGCTGCCCGCCTACCTCCGCCTCGACGCCGGCCTGGCCTACACCCACACCCTGGGTCCCGTCAGCCTGCAGGCGCAGTTCTACCTCGTCAACCTGACGAACCACCGCAACGTCTACGACCAGAGCCTCGAAACAACCGGCACCACCGTACGCACGGTCGACCGCCTCCTGCCCGGCCGCTACCCCGTCTTCGCCATCCACCTCGACTACTGAACCGGCGCCTCCGGCACTCCGCGTAGTCATCCCCCCGGCTTCGCGTACTTCCCGGAAAACCATCGCCCGGCCTACCCGGCAGACGGCGTGAAGCGTATGAGAGGTTGAAGTAGACGGCAACGCGCATCACGCCTCCGGCGAACCACCCCGCCCCCGAACGGCACCAACGCGCCCGCGGCCGGGCTCCTGTACCATCAACTCCGGAGAATACCTATGCGCCCCCGTTCCCTTCTCATCGCGCTGCTGCTTTCCCTCGCCCTGCTGCCCGGCACGGCCCTGGCCCAGACCTTCCTCACCGGCACTTTTTCGGCGGCCCAGGAGACGCACGACGTCACGAGCGAGGCCACCGGCACCGCCGCCCTCGCCGTCACCGACGAAGGCGTGCGGTTCCTGATTACCGTCGAAGGACTCAGCGGTCCGATCTCCGCCGCCCACTTCCACAACGCCCCCGCCGGGGAAAACGGCCCCGTCGTCCGAACCATCACCGGCGACTTCTCCGGCAACACCGCCTCCGGCCTCTGGACCAGCGCCGACACCGAACCCCTCACCGGTGAACTCCTCCGCGAACTCCTCGCCGGAAACCTCTACCTCAACGTCCACACCGCCAACAACCCCGCCGGCGAAATCCGGGCCCAGCTACATCCCACCTCCGGGGCCGGGCTTTCGGCCCGGCTGACGACCGCCCAGGAGACGCACGACGTCACGAGCGAGGCTACCGGCACCGCCACGGTCCTGGCGACGAAAGCGGGAGTTCTTTTCTTCGCCACGGTGGACGGGCTGAGCGGCCCGATCTCCGCCGCCCACTTCCACAACGCCCCCGCCGGGGAAAACGGATCCGTCGTCCGAACCATCACCGGCGACTTCTCCGGCAACACCGCCTTCGGCCTCTGGACCAGCACCGACACCGAGCCCCTCACCGGTGAACTCCTCCGCGAACTCCTCGCCGGAAACCTCTACCTCAACGTCCACACCGCCAACAACCCCGCCGGCGAAATCCGCGGGCAGGTCCTCCTCAGCAGCGGCTGGGGCTTCAACGCCACGCTCGATCCGGAGCAGGAGACGCACGACGTCACGAGCGAGGCCACCGGCACCGCCACGCTGACGCTCACCAGCGAAGGCCTCGCCTTCAACCTCACCGTCGAAGGACTCAGCGGTCCGATCTCCGCCGCCCACTTCCACAACGCCCCCGCCGGGGAAAACGGCCCCGTCGTCCGAACCATCACCGGCGACTTCTCCGGCAACACCGCCTCCGGCCTCTGGACCAGCACCGACACCGAACCCCTCACCGGTGAACTCCTCCGCGAACTCCTCGCCGGAAACCTCTATCTCAACGTCCACACCGCCAACAACCCCGCCGGCGAAATCCGCGGGCAGATCCTCCCCAGCGGTGGGACGCCGCTCTCGGCCCGGCTGACGACCGCCCAGGAGACGCACGACGTCACGGGCGAGGCCACCGGCACCGCCGCCCTCGCCGTCACCGACGAAGGCGTGCGGTTCCTGATTACCGTCGAAGGACTCAGCGGCCCGATCTCCGCCGCCCACTTCCACAACGCCCCCGCCGGGGAAAACGGATCCGTCGTCCGAACCATCACCGGCGACTTCTCCGGCAACACCGCCTCCGGCCTCTGGACCAGCACCGACACCGAGCCCCTCACCGGTGAACTCCTCCGCGAACTCCTCGCCGGAAACCTCTACCTCAACGTCCACACCGCCAACAACCCCGCCGGTGAAATCCGCGGGCAGGTCCTCCTCAGCGGGGGAACGCCGCTCTCGGCCCGGCTGACGACCGCCCAGGAGACGCACGACGTCACGAGCGAGGCCACCGGCACCGCCACGATGACGCTCACCAGCGAAGGCCTCGCCTTCAACCTCACCGTCGAAGGACTCAGCGACCCGATCTCCGCCGCCCACTTCCACAACGCCCCCGCCGGGGAAAACGGCCCCGTCGTCCGAACCATCACCGGCGACTTCTCCGGCAACACCGCCTCCGGCCTCTGGACCAGCACCGACACCGAACCCCTCACCGGTGAACTCCTCCGCGAACTCCTCGCCGGAAACCTCTACCTCAACGTCCACACCGCCAACAACCCCGCCGGCGAAATCCGCGGGCAGGTCCTCCTCAGCGGCGGCATCGGAGCAGCCACCAGCCTTGACCCGGAGCAGGAGACGCACGACGTCATGAGTGAAGCGGCGGGTACGGCGGCCCTGACGCTTGCAGATGCCGGGCTCGTCTATCGCATGACCGTGGACGGGCTGAGCGGCCCGATCTCCGCCGCCCACTTCCACAACGCCCCCGCCGGGGAAAACGGCCCCGTCGTCCGAACCATCACCGGCGACTTCTCCGGCAACACCGCCTCCGGCCTCTGGACCAGCGCCGACACCGAACCCCTCACCGGTGAACTCCTCCGCGAACTCCTCGCCGGAAACCTCTACCTCAACGTCCACACCGCCGCCTACCCCGCCGGCGAAATCCGCGGGCAGGTCCTGCCGGACGGGGTGGTCGTCACGGCCGTCGAGCGGGTGGACGATGTGCCTCCGGTCACCTACCGGCTCGAACCGAACTACCCGAACCCTTTCAAGGGCACCACCACCATCACCTTCGCGCTCCCCCGTACCACCCGGGCCCGCCTCGACATCTTCAACGTCCTCGGGAAACGGGTGGCAACCCCGGTGGACGGAACCCTGACGCCGGGCACCTACGCGGTCACGTTCGACGCGTCACGGCTTCCGTCGGGCGTCTATCTCTATCGCCTGACGGCCGACGGCATCACCCGAGCACACCGGATGACCGTGATCCGGTAGGAGCCCTCACATGGTCAGCAGCGCGGCAAACAGGTCGACGCCATACCACAGGTTTGCCAGGCGCAGGTTCTCGTTCGGAGCGTGCTCGTTGTTGTCATGGTTGACGATGGGCACGATGACGGCCGGTTTTTCGAGCACATCGGTGAAGAGATACAGCGGCAACGAGCCGCCGAAGGTGGGCACCAGCAGGGGGGGCTCGCCGGTCGCCGCCTCGACCGCCTTCGCCAGGGTGCCTACGATCGGCAGGTCGACGGGCGTACGGGCGGCCGGATAACCCTTCTCACGCACCACCCGCGCAATCTTCGGATGCCGGAGGCGGGTGTCGTGGTTGGGCGTCACCCGGACGATGTGGTAGCCCTGTCGCCGGATGTGCTCCTCGACACGCTCCATGATCGTCTCGGGGTCGTTTCCGGGGGCGAGCCGGATGTCGATGGAGGCGGAGGCATGGGAGGGGACGACGTTGCGCACGGTCTCCCCCACACTGCCGCTCTCGAGGCCGCGCACCGTGAGCGAGGGTAGCATGAGGCTCTCCACGAGGGGCACCCCCTGGAGTCCCGTGCCGAGCAGCCCGAGTTCCTGGCGCAGGTCGTCGTCGTAGTCCGGCATGGCGTCGAGCAGGGCCCGCTCCGCCTCGCCGACCGGCTCGACGCCGTCGTAGAAGCCGTCGATCAGCACATGCCCCTCCTCGTCCACCATCGAGGCGAGCAGATGGGCGAGCAGGGTTCCGGGGACCGGCGCCCAGTTGCCGTAATGACCGCTGTGCAGCGGCCGCACGGCCCCGTAGACGGTCACCTCCAGGCTGGCCGTCCCCCGCGCCCCGAAGACGAGCTGCGGGCGACGGCTCGGATGCACCGGCCCGTCCAGGAAGAGCCAGGCGTCGACATCGTGATATGACTCCCCGTAATGCTTCAGGTAGCGCGGCAGGTTGGGCGAGCCGCTTTCCTCCTCGCCGTCGAAGAGGAACTTGAGGTTGGCCGTCGGCGCGATGTCGGCGGCGTAGAGCGCATCGAGTGCGGCCAGCAGGGCGGCAAACGGCGCCTTGCCGTCGCTGGCGCTGCGGGCGTAGAGCCGCCATTCCGGGTCAATGGGTTCCCCCTCCTCGGGCAACGGGCGCGGCTGCCCGCCCTCCTCGAGGGGCCGGTGATAGAGCGTGGGCTCCCACGGCGGATGCGCCCACCGATCGGCCCCCGCCGGCTGGCCGTCATAGTGCATATAGATACCCAGCGTGCGTGTGGCACCGGGCGTACGCAGCTCGCCGAACACGATCGGCGGCGCACTGGCAACCCGCAACAGCTCCATGCGGGCCCGGCGCTTCGCGAACGCCTCCTGCAGAAAATGGGCGTTGCGCACGAGCCCTTCGGCCTCCGCACTGGTGTTCGGGATCGAGAGGAACGTGCAAAACTCGCGCAGGATGGACGGCCCGTGGGCCCGGCGATAGACCCGGGCCGCTTTGACGGCCCGCTCGAGCGGCGTCCCCTCCCGGACGAATGGCGACGTGGCGATACTCACGGTTCTGGCTCTGGTCTGCAGGGGCGGCTTCTACCCCGGGTTGAAAACGTCGAAACTTTTTTAGTGTTGAAACATTAAACGTCTGGACATGATTCCTTCAACCCCTCCGGCATCGTCAGTATCGGTTCTTTCCATGCGGATTGAAGAGGCCATCAAGCAAAAACGGTTCAAGAGCGAATATCACAAGCTGGCGCTGAACCTTATGTATACCGGCAGCTGGCTGCAGACCTTAAGCCTGCGCGGGCTGAAGCCCCATGGCCTGAGCCCGCAACAGTACAACATTTTGCGGATTCTTCGGGGGCAGCACCCCGATCCGGTCACCGTGCAGGCCATCAAGGAACGCATGCTCGACCGGATGTCGAACGTCTCGCGGCTGGTCGAAAAGCTCCGGCAGAAAGGGTTGCTGGTGCGGCGGACCTGCCCGCATGACCGCCGCGCCGTCGATGTGGTGATCACGCAGGCCGGGCTGGACCTGCTCGAACGGATCGACCGCGAAGAGGCCGTCTGGCTCGAAGCCCTCCATACCCTCTCTCCGGAGGAAGCCCGCCGGCTCAACGAGCTGCTCGACAAGGTGCGCGGCTGATTTTTCTTGCCCGAATATTCGTTCAAACAAAAAAGGTGGTGACATGGAAAAACCAACCCTCCTCGTGACCGGTGCCTCGGGCCACCTTGGCCGCCGCGTCGTGGAACGGCTCCTGGAGCGCGGGGCCGGGCCCGTCATCGCGACGACCCGCCACCCCGAGAAGCTGGCGGACCTGGCCGCCCGGGGCGTGGACGTGCGCCCGGCCGACTTCGACCGGCCCGAGACGCTGCCGCCGGCCTTCGACGGCGCCGACCGCCTGCTGCTCATCAGCACCGATGCCGTGGATCGCCCGGGGCGGCGCTTCGAGCAGCACCGGAACGCCATCGACGCGGCGGTGCGGGTGGGCGTCCGGCACATCGTCTATACGTCCCTCTTCGGCGTCGCGCCCGGCTCGCCCATCACGATCGCCGACGATCACCTGCGGACGGAGCAGGCCCTCGAGGCCGGCGGCGTGGGCTTCACGGCCCTGCGCAACAACCTGTACACGGACCTGCTGCTGATGAGCCTGCCGCCGGCCGTCGCCTCGGGCAAGCTCTACGCGGCCGCCGGCGACGGAGGCGCGGCCTACGTGACCCGCGAGGATTGCGCCCGGGCGGCCGCCGCGGCCCTGGCCTCGGACTTCGAGGGGACACGCCGCCTGGAGATCAGCGGGCCGGCCGTCGTCACCTACCACGAACTGGCTGCGCTGGCCTCGGAGCTCTCCGGCCGCCCGGTCGAATACGTCCCGGTGGACGTCGAGGCCTATGTGGCCGGAGCGGTGGCCGCCGGCCTGCCCGAGCCCGTGGCCCGGATGATGGCCTCCTTCGACGTGGCCATGCAGCGCGGCCTGCTCGGCCCGGCCACCGACGCCGTCCGCGAGTTGACGGGCCACCCGCCGACGAGCGTGCGCGCCTTCCTCGAAGCCCATCGCGCGGCGCTCGTCCCGTCGCCCAGAGCCTGAAACCGTTCATCCATCCCATTCAACCCGACCCGTTCAACCAACCCGATTGCGAACCATGATGAACCGCAAGACCATCACAGCGGCCCGCTATGTGCTGGGGCTGCTGCTCGTCGTCTTCGGGCTCAACGGATTCTTTCGGTTCCTGCCCATGCCCACGCCGCCGGAAGCCGCCGGCCGCTTTCTGGGCGCGATGATGGAGACGGGCTACCTGCTGCCGCTGGTGAAGCTCGTCGAACTGACCGTGGGCGTGCTGTTGCTGGCGAACCGCTTCGTGCCGCTGGCGCTGGTACTCCTCGCCCCGGTTTCGGTCAACATCATCGCGTTCCACCTCTTCCTGGACCCGGCGGGCATCGTGCCGGGCGCCGTGATTGCCGCTCTCCAGGCGCTCCTGCTCCTCGCCTACAGGCCGGTCTACGAGCCGATGCTGCAGGCGAAGGTAGACGTGGAGGCACGCACGCGGCGTAAGCAAACGGCCTGAACCGGAATTCCAACCGTCCGAAACGGAAACGTTTCTGGAAGCGCCCGTCCCCGCGTCACGTTCTGGCGGGGACGGGCGCTTCGCGTTTGGCCCTCTGATGCCGCCCTGCCTTCCCATTCCGCCGTCCCCTTCGTATATAGGATACAGCCTTTCTTGACCGCACCGGCGGTGCCTCCGTCGTCCCCGTCAGGTCGTTGCGGCCGGGCCCTTCTGCCCCGATCCACCGCTGGAGGACACCGCCATGACCTATGGAGAACGTATCATCGCAAGGGGAGCGCAGGGCCCGGATGTGGAGGAGCTTCAACTGCGCCTGGCCGGCTTCCGCGGCACCGTGCCCGACGGCGACTTCGGCCCGATCACCGAGATGCAGGTGATGACGTTTCAACGGGACGTGATGGGTCTCGACGCCCCGACCGGCATCGCCGACGGCGACACGCTCCGCGCCATCGACGCCTTCGCCGACGCCTTCCCGCTCGACTTCGACGCGCTCCGGTGCCCGTGCGGCGTCTGCCCGGGCTTCGGGCGGGGACGCTTCCGGGGGAGCTATCGCGGCGGACGCCCGCACATCGAGGCCTTCCACCGGTACGAGTATCCCGGCCTCCACCGGATGCTCCTCTGGGCCGTGCGCGCGGTTTTTTTCTACCTCCCCCAGTACCGTTTCCTCATCACCTCGGGCTACCGGTGCGGCGTGCGCAACCGGCAAACCGGCCGCACGAGCACCAACCACCACGGCAAGGCCATCGACATCGACGTGGCCCGGCGGCCGGGCGAGGACAAGCGCGACGACATGAACCGGTGCGACGAAATCCGGGGGCTCATCGTGCAGCGCTCGAACGCTCAGCTCGGCTGGCTCGCGCCGAACATGAAGGCGCTCGAGCCGGCCCACATCGCGCCGACGTGGGTGCACTACGACGTGCGGAACTACGCCCCGCGCTACCTCGAGGACCGCTTCTTCTGCACCGACGCGGCCACGCTCGACCGGCGCCTCCCGATTCAGGTCTGAGGCCCCGATGACGGGTTGTTCCGGTCCCGCCCCCACCGTGCGGGGTTGGCGGCGATGTAGGCGCGAATGCGCCGGAGGTCGGCGGTGTCCCGGATGACGTGCTCGTAATAATTGCGTTGCCAGAGGGCCGCGCCGGGGGTCCCGCGGATGGCATTGATGCGTTTGGTGGAAACGGTTTTGAACGCCCCGATCAACCGGCCCAACGGTTTGCGTTTCACCGAACCCGTCCGCCCTGCCGCATCGCCCGTAGCGTTTCACCGAACCCGTCCGCCCTGCCGCATCGCCCGTAGGGGCGGTTCGCGAACCGCCCCTACCGCCGCCCATTCCACCATCATCCACATCCCCCATGACGATGATCCCATGCAAATGATCGGGCATGACGACCCACGCATCCAATGCGACGTACGGGTATTGCGCCGCCAACCACGTCCATGCCTCCGCGACGATGCGCCCGGCGGCGGACAACCGCACTGCTCCGTTCACCACCTCACCAAACAGGCAGGCCCGGTCCCGGACACACAGGGTGACGAAATACGCCCCGTCCCGCGTGTAATCGTACCCGCGCAGCCGGATGGACCGGCGATGGTGTCGCTCCGGGTCGTAAGGCATCGGGTGATCCTCGTTTCAGAAAACCGCCACCGCCCCGTCACTCCGCATACCCGTGCTCGCGGAGCCAGGCTTCGCCGCGCCCTTTGATGTGCTCGTCCCAGTACTGCATCCAGGCCGGTCCTTCGGTGGCGAGGCGTTCCCAGTCCACCGGCATCGGGGTGATCGTCACGCGGGTGATCCAGGCGGGCAGCCGCGCGGGGTCGAGGTCGGTGCGGACGGGGATGCGGTAGTAGGTGCGGGCCTGCTCGACGAGGGCGCTGTCCGAGGTGACGAACTCGTAGAACTGCTTCGCCCGCTCCAGGTTGGGCCCGTTCTTGACAAGCGCGATGGCGTCGTTCAGCACGGGCGTGCCCGAGGCCGGGATCACGTAGTCGAACGGGTAGCCGTTGATCTCCGCCTGGATGTACGTATCCGGCATGTTCCAGAGCGTCAGGTCGCCCTCCTCGCGGGCGATCTTGAGGTAGAGCTGGGTGGGGTCGGCGGCGTACGTCTTCGTGTTGGCGTCGAGGCGGGCCAGCCAGGCATAGCCCTCCTCCACGGTGGGCTGCCGCATGATCATCGCCCCCCAGATGGTGCGCATGGTGCTGGAGGCGAGGGGGTAGCGGACGATGATGCGGTCGTCCCATTTGGGGTCGAGCAGGTCGTCCCAGTCCTTCGGGGCCTCCTCCGGCGCAAGGGTGCGGCTGTTGAACATGATCACCTCGGGCGTGAGGTAGGTGGCGTACCAGAAATGCGCGGGGTGGTGGGCGTCGTCCGGGACGGCCTCGGCCCAGGAGGGGACGTACGGCTCGAGCAGCCCTTCACGGGCGGCGCGGTCGAACATGGGGCCGTCACCGCCCCACCACAGGCTGGCCTGCGGGTTCTGCCGCTCGGTACGGATGCGGTCGTAGGCGTCCTGCCCGCCCATGTCGATCCACTGCACGTTCACCTCCGGGTGCAGCCGCTCGAACGCCTCCTCATACTGCGAGAGCATCTCTTTGCCGTGCGGCGAATAGATGACGAGCGTCTCGCGGGCGTCGCCCCCGCAGCCCGCCAGCATGAGCCCTCCCAGCATCCACACGATGAGTGTACGCATACGGTCTGTCCCCGGTCTGTTGCTGTGCCTGATCCCGCGCCCCGCCCATCCCGGCGGCCACGCGACGGCCTGCAAACTACCCGATCCGCCGCAGGTTGGCAAATTTGAATACAAGCTTCTTCTTCTCTACCTTCAAATATTCTCACGGCCGACCCCATCATACCTGCTCAGATGAATCGTTGTGCCGCTAGAAAGACCATTCATAAGCACCGGAGTGAAGTTATATGCACACTACGCTGGATCGGCTGGCGAAGGCACTGAATGTGCCGGGTGAACCGGCCTCAGACACGAAGCGCGACTCCCTTCGCCGCACATGGATACGCCTCGGAATCATGGCAGGCATCTTCTATCTATGCTCGTTCGTTTTCCCGCTGCTGCTCGGAAAAATACTGGAGATACCCTCGCCGCCCTTCTGGGCCCTGGCCGGATTCTCGCTCCTCGCCATGGCCTGTGTGGGCGCCCCTGTGGCGGCCATACTGCAATGGGCCTCCTGGCGCGAGGACGTGCGCGCCTTTCTGGATCACCCATCGCCTCCCCAGGACCTGGCTAGCTGGATCGACCGGAAACAGCGGGCCATGCTCCTCACACCCGTATGGGCAACGATAGGCATTGTGGCGGCCGCCGCACTAGCGTATCCCCTGGGCCTGAAGTTCATTCATGACCCCACCTACGTTCGCCAGCTTCTGATCTTGTTCAGCGGGTGGGGCATCCTGGCCACGACGCTTGCCTGCCTTGCCTTCGCCTTCAAGTTGCGCCGCGCACACCAAGCCAGGATCAGTATGCCGTAAGACGCTCCGGCGGCCCGTCCCTCACCCGATCCGCCGCAGGTTGGCAAACTTGAGCACGAGCTTCTTCTGCCCCACCTCCTGTAGGTATCTGACACTACTTTACCAACAAAATCGCTCCATTGACCGTTGTGTCGGCAGCCTCCAGACCGTATAAATAGATGCCGCTGGGGCGTAGATGCAATTCTAGTTGAAACTTTCTTCGGCAAGGGGCTCCCTCTCTGAGGGATTCCGTGGTTCTATATGTTTGAGAAGCGCCGCTCGCAGAAGCGGCAAATGTTCGGCGTGGTCGATCCGACGCATTTTCTGTTCCACCTCCAACAGCCCCATCGCCACCCACCGCTGGCGCTGGTCCGAGTCCATCCACCGCTTCACACGACCGATGTACTTCGAGAGCTGGCTGTTGAGGTTCTTTCGGACGCGTTCCGCGTCCAGATGCAATTGGTCGTCTTGAGACTCTTGCCCAGCTGCTCGAACAGCCCCAGCCGGTGCAGCGTCAGCGTCTCTTCGAGGCCCTCGAGGAGGCTGCGTGCAGCCGAGCGGTTGACCTGCTCCAACTCCGCGTGAATTTCCATCAGCGCTGCTTTGGCCTCTCCGTAGTCTACCTTCTGGTAGGCCCGCTGGAGCTTGCGGCGATAGCTGGCCTGATCTTGTCTCGGCAAATAGCTGACGACGTTCTCGCGTTTATGCCACTGGCAGCGCTGCACCTCGGCGCAGGTGCCGAAGACCTCTCGTACCGCCTTGTAGAGCCCCTTCGAGCCATCGATGACGCACAAGAGGCCTTCGCCGAAGTCCAGGCCCCGCCCGATCAGATCCTGGAGCAGGCCCTTGATCGCTCCGGTGTTCTCCGTCGTCGTCTCGACAAAGCCCAGGGGCAGCTTCCGTCCATCGATCGTCAAGCCGAGACAGATCACGAGTTGCACGCCGGCCAGGTGCTTCCCGTCGATCCAGAGCGCAACGAAGTCTTCCTCGGCCAGACTACGCTGCTCGAAGGCCTCCAAGGCCCGCCGGCTGCGCTCTTGGAAGGCCCGGCTGACCGACGATTGGCTCAGCCCGAAGCCGTCAAGGAACGCCGAGGCCACGCGCCCGTAGTCGCGTTGCGAGAGCCCCAGCAGAATCGCCTCTTCCAGGCGCTGGTCCATCTCGAGGGGCTGCTTCATCTGCTGGTAGGATTCCAAAGAACGTTCCCGGTCGGCTTCAACCTCGCGCACGCGGGGCACCTCGATGGGCACGCGCTCGGAGCCGATGCGGATCGAGCCGGGATTCGAGCCCCAGCGCCGGTAGCGCCCCTCAAGGGGCTTATCCCGGCTGTAGCGCGCGCCACACAGGCCAACGACTTCCTCGTCGAGGATCTCCCGTGCCAGCAGGCGAGCCAGTTCGGCGTAGTGCTGCAAGAGATGCAGTTTCACGTCGAGCCCACTGCGGAGCAACTCACCCAGCCGCTCAGGCACCTCTGGCGGAAGTTGGCTCTGTGTCGTATCGTGGTCGTGAAGCTTTGAACCGCCCCGGATTTGCTGGAGACTCCAAACTTTGAGAACTTGGAGTCATGAACAGATCAACACGGTATGCTCCCGAGGTCCGCGAACGGGCCGTTATGGCGATCGAAGATCGCCGGTATGGTGTTCGAACACGAACGCGACTATCGCTCGCAGTGGGCAGCCATCTGCTCCATTGCTGAGAAAATCGGCTGTACTGCCGAAACGTTGCGACAATGGGTCCGTCGCACAGAGCAAAACAACGGGCGCACAGACGCTGCCTCCACCGATGGGCACGCGCGCATCAAGGAACTCGAACGCGAGAACCGAGAACTGCGCCGCGCCAACGAGATCCTGCGTTTGGCATCGGCGTATTTCGCTCAGGCGGAGCCCCTGGTCGCCCACCGAGGTAATGGTGCGCTTTATCGACGCTCATAGGGCCGAGTATGGAGTCGAGCCGATCTGCACCGTGTTGCCGATCGCTCCATCGACCTACTACGCACACAAGGCACGTCAGGCTGACGCATCGCTTCAATCGGACCGAGCCCGTCGAGATAAGGTGCTTTGCCCCCAAATTCGCCGTGTGTGGGAAGATAACTTCCGAGTCTACGGAGTCCGTAAGGTGTGGCAGCAGTTGAAACGTGAAGGTGTTTCCGTGGCACGCTGCACCGTAGCCCGGCTGATGAAACAGATGGGTCTGCAGGGCGTGGTTCGAGGCCGACGCACTCGGACGACCGTAGCGGCGGATCCGGCGGATCGCCCGCAGGACCTGGTCAAGCGCGATTTCACAGCCCAGTGTCCGAATCAACTCTGGGTGTCGGACCTGACGTATGTGGCTACTTGGCGGGGTTTCGTCTATGTGGCCTTCGTCATTGACGTGTTCTCGCGGCGCATCGTCGGGTGGCGCGTGTCGGACTCACTTCGGAGCGATCTGGCACTCGATGCACTGGAGCAGGCCCTCTACGAACGCGATACCGACCCCCGGAAAGACTTGATCCACCACAGCGACCGGGGCGTGCAGTATCTTTCGATCCGCTACACTGAACGCCTGGCCGAGGCCGGTATCGAACCCTCGGTCGGGAGCAAGGGCGACTCGTACGACAACGCACTGGCGGAGTCGGTGATCGGGCTGTTCAAAGCCGAGGTGATCCGCCCGCGCGGTCCGTGGCGCTCACTTGAGGACGTCGAGATCGCAGTGCTCGAGTGGGTGTGGTGGTTCAACCACAAGCGCTTGCTCGGACCACTGGGCTATCTTCCGCCAGTCGAGTACGAACAGGCCTACCACAACCGTAACGAGGAGCACTTCCTTGAAGCGGTACTCAACTAACCCAGTCTCCGATAAACTCGGGGCGATTCACTTCTCCAAAGAGGTCAAATCCCGGCTCACATCCAAAATACGCAAAAACATAGGTTCCTATTTCAATTTTGTACAATGTATTATCTTCCAAATCAACGGCTCCCGTAATACCTGAAGAAACACCGCCTACGTTGGCTACCCAGTCACAATTCTGATGAACGTTATCATCAGAGAAAACAACATCACTATAGACAATATTTTTATTCTCTAAATTAGTAACACTAACCCAAACCCCTTCTACTTCTTCCACTGCCAGCATGATTTCCAAGTCTACTGTATTGCATGGACTTGCAAACTGTGCAGCGACATTCGGCACATATGCAGCAAAAATTGCCAAATACGATAATAATATACATTTTTTCATGGTATTAACACCTCGTAATTCAAGTTGTAATTCTCGCAAAATATCCAACCAAAGCATTATCGTATCGATCTTCGAGGCGCCTGCTATCAACTACTGAATCAGCATAACAGCCACCGTGGCGTGAACACCTTTCCCGGACAGCAGCACGAGGTAGACGCCGTCCGAAAGACCTCGCCCATCGACCGGTACCGTGTGAAGACGATTGACTACCGGAGTGCCTTCGTAGAGAACCCGAATCCGACGCCCAACCACATCATAGAGATCGATCTGAACCGACCCGGCCTGCCGGAGCATGAAGCGAAGGGTCGTCCGGCCCTGAAACGGGTTCGGGTAGGCTTCCAGATGCACCAGCGATCCAGGTACATTTCCCGCTTCACCGAACTCAACGCCCGTTGATACCGGAGGAGCAGAAAACTCGTACGCCCCCATGTCCACAACGGCCAACCCGGTGCCTCCGTCGTAGGCCCGCACGTTTCCGTCGAGGTCGACCGGTAGGGGCTCGGTCACGTCCCCATCTCCGTCGAGGTCCAGGCTGTCAGACGGCAGCGCCGCATTGTCTCCTGCGTCGATGGCCGGAGAGCCTGCGCGCAGCCGCAGGTCGTCGTCCTCGGTGCCCATCACGCCATCGAACCCTGCAGCGTCGACGAACAGCGGATCTGCGAAGAGGTTGCCACCGCCGTCTTCGGTGTCGAGCGGCACGCCCCCCTCGATCAGACTGTGCGCGAGCACAAGCACCGTTGGCCCGACCGACGTCGTCCCATTATAGACCTCATCGGTGCCCATCACGGCGCTGTTGCCCCAGAGAATACTGTTCGTCAGGACCGGCCGCCCATACCAGTTGTAGAGTCCCCCGCCATTGCCGACAGCCGTATTACCACTGAACGTCAGATTGGTGGCTGTGAACGAGCCGGCATCGGGGAACACATTGTAGATGCCCCCACCATCGCCTGCGGCTGTGTTGCCACTGAAAAGTACGTTGGCCAGCATGGTCTCGCTTTCATCATTGAAGAGCCCCCCACCGTCGAAAGGCGCCGCGCGGTTGCCTATGAAGACCGTATTGATCAAGGTCTGGCTCCCCTGACGGTTGTACACGCCTCCTCCCCAGCCCCCCACATTCCCGATAAAACGCGTGTCGATGACAACCACCTCGCTACGGTCATTGTACAATCCTCCGCCGAAGGAGGTGCTCACATTGTCGCGAAACGTGACATACCGAAGCACTGTATGGGCGTAGCTGTTAGCCATTCCTCCCCCATCGGCGCTCGAGACATTGGCCTGAAAGGTCACATGGGTTAGCACCGGTTCACCGGAGTTGGCCATCCCGCCCCCCAGCCCGGCTACATTTCCGGTAAAAACGATATGCCGGATAGATGGGCTACCGGCGTTGTCCATCCCGCCCCCCAGATGGGTACGTGGAGGAAAACCGTCCGCCTGTCCTCCGGTAACGATGAACCCGTCGAGCACGGTGGTGCTGTCTGCGTCGCTGCCGGCCGCCACCACATGATAGCTGTTCTCGCTCCGCGACGGCTCATCGATCGCGACATGATCGTTGTCGTTGCCCAGCAAGTCCCCCGACAGGATCGTCTCGTTCACTTCCCAGTCCCGTTCTTCCCGGCTCGTCTCGGTCCCGGAGAACCCTCCGTAAAGGGCTACCCCCTCCTTGAGGACAAAGCTCGCCGAGCGGTCGCCCGGCGTCAAGCCCGCTCCCTGGTCAGGGCGGTAAGTGCCCGAAGCCACCCAGATCTCGTCGCCGGCCTGCGCCGCCGCCAGCGCATCCTGCAACGACGGGTATGCGGCAGCCCACGAGGTACCGTCCCCCGTCCCCACGGCATCAGCCTTCACGTAAAGTACCCGTTGCGCTTGTACCCCGGCCGCCATTTCCACGGCCGGCATCCCCAGCATCAGCAGCGACAGAAGCGCAAACATACCCCCACCCAGACGGATTACACCCCAAAAAGGACGAATATTCCTACATGCACAATCTGTAAACGAGAAGACCTACAACGACCATCCGCTGATTACCGAACCATACACCGCAAAATAAATCCTTAACCTAATCACCACAAGGTAAGGCATGCATTATTACCTCTTTCGCCCGCTCGTCCCGGCGGCCACGCGACGGCCTGCAAACTACCCGATCCGCCGCAGGTTGGCAAACTTGAGCACGAGCTTCTTCTGCCCCACCTCTTTGAAGAAGACGACCGCCTTGGCCTGGGCGCCCGCCCCTTCTAGCGAGAGCACCTTGCCTTCGCCGAAGAGGGGGTGTTCGACCCGCATGCCGGGGGTGAACGCCCCGCCTTCCCCTTCGTCGTAGACGATGCGCCGCTCGCCGCCGCCCCGCTGGCCGCCGCCCCCGGTACGCGGTTTCTTCTCGCCCCGCAGGTTCTTCCGGTAATAGTGGGGGTCGATGCGGTCGTAGGTGTCGGTGGCGCCGGCGCCGGCCTGGAAGCGGCCGGCGCGGGGACGGAAGGCGGTGCCGGCCTCGGTGCGGATGAGGTCGGGGTCGAGCTCGTCGAGGAAGCGGCTGCGCACGGCCGGCTGCTGTTCGCCGTAGCGGTAGCGGCTGCGCGCGTAGCTCAGGTACAGGTGCCGCTCCGCCCGGGTGACGCCCACGTAGAAGAGCCGCCGTTCCTCCTCGAGGTCCTTGCGGTCCTGCGCGGCCGCGGCCAGCGGGAAAAGGCCTTCCTCGAGGCCCGTGATGAAGACGACGGGAAACTCGAGGCCCTTCGAGGCATGGAGCGTCATGAGCGTGACGCGGTTCTCGTCGTCGTCGACGCTGTCGGCGTCGGTCAGCAGGGAGACTTCCTGGAGGAAGGCGCTGAGGGTGCCCTGCTCACCCGCGCCGGCGGTGAACTCGGCGATGGCGTTGAGGAGTTCGTTCACGTTCTCCCACCGCACGAGGTTTTCGGGCGTGTCGTCCCGGCGGAGGTCGTCCAGGATGCCGGATTCGCGGATGAGGTCGCGGGCGAGTTCGTCGGCGGGGCGGGAGGTAGCCTGCGCGGCGTGCCGGGCGATGAGGAAGCGGAAGGCCTCCACGGCGCTTACGGCGCGGGCGGGCAGCCCGGCCTCCTCGGCGCGCTCGAGGGCCTGCCAGATGCCCAGCCCCTCGCGCCGGGCGTAGTCGAAGAGGGCCTCCTGCGTCTTGCCCCCGATGCCGCGCGTGGGGTAGTTGATGACGCGGCGCAGGCTGGCCTCGTCGTTCGGGTTGACGACCAGGCGCAGGTAGGCCAGCGCGTCCTTGATCTCGCGGCGCTGGTAGAACGAGACGCCGCCGACGACGCGGTACGGGAGGCCGCCCCGGCGGAGCGCCTCCTCCAGCGAACGGCTCTGCGCGTTGGTCCGGTAGAGCACGGCGAAGTCGCGGAAGGTATAGCCCTGGCGCACGTGCAGGTCGCGGATGGTGCGCTCCACCTTCTGCGCCTCGTCCCGCTCCGAGATGGCCTCCAGCAGCGTCACCGGCTCGCCGTCGCTGTTTTCCGTCCAGAGCGACTTCTCGAGCTGGTCCTGGTTGTGGCGGATGATGGCGTCGGCCAGGCGGAGGATGGTCTTCGTGGAGCGGTAGTTCTGTTCGAGGCGGACGGTTTTCGCTTCGGGGTAGTCCCGCTGGAACGAGAGGATATTGGTGATGTCGGCCCCGCGGAAGGCGTAGATGCTCTGCGCGTCGTCGCCCACCACGCACAGGTTCTTGTGGCGGGCGGCCAGCAGCTTCGCCAGCACGTACTGCGCGTGGTTGGTGTCCTGGTACTCGTCGATGTGGAGATAGCGCCAGCGGTGCTGGTACTTCTCCAGCACGTCGGCGTGCTGCCGGAACAGCTCGATGGGCTTGAGCAGGAGGTCGTCGAAGTCCATTGCGTTGGCCTTGCGGAGTGCCTCCTGGTACGGCCCGTAGAGCAGGGCGGCCTTCTCCTGCGCCGGGGTGGCGGCGAGCCGGGCGTACTCGCCGGGTGCAACCAGCCGGTTCTTGGCCGAGGAGATGAGCGCGTGCATCATCCGCACGTTGAACTGCTTGCCGTCGACGTGGTAGCGGTCCATCAGCTCGCGGAGGATGCGCTGGCTGTCGTCGGGGTCGTAGATGGAGAAGTCGGGTGTGTAGCCGATGCGTTCGCCCTCGATGCGCAGCAGGCGGGCGAACGTGGCGTGGAAGGTGCCCATCCACATGCCGCGGGCCTGCTCCGGCCCGACGAGCCGTTCGATGCGCTCCTTCATCTCGCGGGCCGCCTTGTTCGTGAACGTGAGTGCGAGGATCTCGAACGGCCGTGCCTTTCCGGCGGCGATCAGGTAGGCGATGCGGTGCGTGAGCGTGCGCGTCTTGCCCGAGCCCGGCCCCGCGATGATGAGCACCGGCCCGTCGGTCACCCGGACGGCCTCCTGCTGGGCCGGGTTGAGCCCCTGCAGGATCTGTTCGGCCTCGTCGGGCCGCGCGGCATCGGCCGGCTCGTCAAACGAAAGCTTGTACTGGCGCATCGAATCGTGGGACGGGATTGAAAATTGAAAAATGGAAGATGGAAGATTCAGGATGCCTCCGGCGGGAGGGAAGCGGCCGGGTGGTGGCACAAGATAGCCCATCGCCGGCAGGGATGGGGCGGGGCGGGTATGAAAAATGACCGGGGTCAGCCGGCCACGGCGGGTGGCGGGGCTTCGCGGAACAGGTCGGCGCAGCGGGCAAACTGGGTGGCCTCGCCGATGAGCACCAGCCGGTCGCCGGGCTGGATGCGGAAGTCGCCCGAGGGGCTGGCGATGGTACGACCGTCGCGGCGGACGGCGAGGACGGTGAGGTTGTAGCGCTGGCGCAGGCCCAGCTCGGCGAGCGTCTTGCCGGCCACGGGTGCGCCCGGTCGCACGGCCACGGCGCGGGTGTGCAGCCCTTCCTCGTCGAGCCCCTGCAGCACCATCATGTGGGCCTCGTGGAGCTGGCTGCGGAAGACCTGGTAGTCGCCCGAGCGGAGGGCCGCCACCTTCCGGTTGATCTCGTCGGGCGGTATCATGTAGGCCGCCAGCACGTTGGTGAAGATGCGTACGGACGTCTCCAGTTCCTCGGGCACGACGATGTCTGCACCGGCCTGCTGGAGCCGCTCGATGTTGGCCAGGAAGCGGGTGCGGGCGATGATCTGGACGGTGGGGTTGAGGTAATGGGCCACCTCGACGATGCGCAACGTGGCCGCCTCGTCGTTGATGACGACCACGAGCAACTTGGCCCGGTCGATGCCGGCGTGTTCGAGGATATGGGGACGCCCGGCATCGCCCCGGACGGCATGGAACCCGTCTTCCTCGGCCTTGTCGGCCAGGCGCGGGTCGAGTTCGACGACCTCGAAGGGCAGGCCGGTGTCCTTGAGCACCTGGGCCAGGCGCTGGCCGGCCGGGCCGTACCCGACAATGATGACGTGGTCCTCCAGCGGCGGTGCGCTGCCGGTATCCGGCGCCGTGCCGGCCGGACCGAAACGCTCGGTGCGCACCAGCCACGCGCCGATGCGCGTGCCCAGCTGCAAGAGGAGCGGCGTGAACGCCATCAGCAGCACCGTCACGGCGATGAAGGCCTGCACCCCGGCATCGCCGAGGGCAGCCGGGGTGAGCCCCACCTCCTCCCCGGCCCGCGCCAGCACGAACGAGAACTCGCCGATCTGGGCCAGCCCGAGCCCGACGAACACGGCGATGTGGGGCGGGTAGCCCACGGCCCGCACCGTGGCCGTCGTCAGGCCAATCTTGACCAGCAGCACCGCCCCGGCCACACCGAGCACCAGCGGCAGGTTGTCCAGCAGAAAACCGAGGTCGAGCAGCATCCCGACCGACACGAAGAAGACGGCGTTGAAGAGGGTGCGCAGCGGGAGGATCTCGCTCAGGGCGTAGGCGCTGTACCGGCTCTCGCTGACGATGAGCCCCCCCAGGAAGGCGCCGAGCGCCAGGCTCACGCCGGCCAGGCTCGTCAGCCATGCCGTGCCGAAGCAGATCGTCACCACCGTCGGCAGAAAGAGTTCGGACCGCTGCGTCCGGGCGATCCGCTCGAGCACGGGCGGCAGGACTTTCCGGGCCACCGCCAGCACCAGCGCAATGATGAGCACCGCCCGGCCGAACGCCAGCAGCAGTTCCAGCGGCGTGCCGCCCTGCCCGCCGAGCATCGGCACGAGGAGCACCATCAGGATGATGGCCAGGTCCTGGAAGATGAGGACGGCCAGGGCCACCCGCCCGGCCGGTGTGTCGGTCTCGTTGCGGTCGTCGAGCAGCTTCAGCACGATGGCGGTGCTGCTGAGCGCCACCAGGCACCCCGTGAAGACGCCCACCGGCCAGGCCGCCCCCGCCACCAGCAGGGCCAGCATCACCATCAGCACCGTCAGGCCCACCTGCAGGCCGCCACCGAAGAAGATGAGGCGGCGGATGCGGTCGAGCCGCTCCAGGCTGAACTCGACGCCGATGGTGAACAGCAGCAGGATCACGCCCACCTCGGCCATGCCGTCGATGAGCGCCTGGTCCGTCACCAGCCCCAGCGCCGTCGGGCCGATGACCACGCCCGCCAGCAGGAACCCCACGATGGGCACCAGCCGGATACGGTGGCACAGGTAGGCGATGAGCACGCTCCCGGCGAGCAGCGCCACGATCTCGCCGAGGAACGGCAGGGTTACCGCAAGAACGGAGTAGGGCATGGCGATCCGTGTCAGACAGACTCCGTTTGTGGATGCAGGGGAAGCTTCAGGATGGTGTGTGGTCCGTAGTGCGTAGTGCGTAGTGCGTATTTCGTAAGATTGTTTTCTACGCACTACGAAATACGCACTACGCACTACGAAGCCGGGGGCTGTGCTTTCCCGTTCGCGCCGCGCGAGAGCATGAACCACCCGCCGAGGCCGGCCACCAGCGAGGCCGTCAGAATCCCCACCTTGGCCCGGTCGAGCAAGGCGGGATCGTCAAAGGCCAGGTTGGCGATGAACAGCGACATCGTGAACCCGATGCCGCACAGCAGGCTGACGCCGTGGATCTGGCGCCAGGAGACCCCGAGTGGGCGCTCGGCCCAGCCCAGGCGCACGGCCAGCCACGCAAAGCCCGTCACCCCGACCTGCTTCCCGATGAACAGCCCCGCCAGGATTCCCAGCGTGATCGGATCTCCGGGGGCCAGGCCGCTGCCGAGGGAGACCCCCGCATTGGCCAGGGCAAACAGCGGCACGATCCCGAAAGCCACCCAGCCGTGCAGCGCGTGCTCCATCCGGACCAGCGGGGTCTCGACGTGACGACAGGCTATCTCCAGGGCATAGACGGCGTCCCGCTGGTCCGTGCTCGGCTCGGTCTTGCCCGGCCGCACGTCCCGGGCAAAGGTACGCAGCAGTTCATTCCCCCGGGCCAGAAACTCGTGCGTGTCGATGCGCCGGCGGGCCGGGATGGTGAGCGCCAGCAGCACCCCGGCCAGGGTAGCGTGCACACCCGACTTCAACAACGCCACCCACAGCGCCACACCGAGCACGACGTAGACCGCCGGGCGCTGGATCCGCAACCGGTTGGCCACCAGCAGCGCCGCCAAAACCCCCGCGCCGACGCCGAGCGCGCCCCACGAAATCTCGGCCGTGTAGAAGAACGCGATCACGAGCACCGCCCCCAGGTCGTCCACGATGGCCAGCGCCGTGAGGAACACCTTCAGTCCCAGCGGGACGCGCGGCCCGAGCAACGCCAGCACCCCGAGCGCAAAGGCAATGTCCGTGGCCATCGGGATGCCCCAGCCGCTGAGGCCGTCCGTGCCGGCATTGAGCACGGCGTAGATCACCGCCGGCACCACCATGCCGCCGAGCGCACCCGCCAGTGCCAGCCCCGCCTTCTTCGGCGACGCCAGCTCCCCCACCAGCACCTCCCGCTTGATCTCCAGGCCGACGACGAAGAAGAAAATCGCCATCAGCCCGTCGTTGATCCACAGCAGCAGCGGCTTGCTGATCATGAAGCCGCCCACGCCCACCGTGACCGTCGTCTGCCAGAGACCGAAATAGGCACCGGCCCAGGGCGTGTTGGCCCACAGGAGCGCGATCACGGCACACACCAGCAAAAGCACCCCGCCGGCCGCCTCCATCTTGAAAAAGATCTGAAACGGCCGCACCAGCACCTGCGGCATCTGAAAGCTCTTCTGTCTGTCCGGCATCGTACGGGCTCCGATCGACCTTACACCTCCATCAAGATACGGACGATCCGGGATGGTATGTGAAACGAATGAGCCGGCCGGGTGAAGTCGCGGCAAAACCGAAACGTAAAGCGGCAATCTTCCGATGGCAATTTCGTCTTTGGTCAGGATTCCTTTTCTTGGAGCACCCGTTTCCCTGCTCCATCGACCAGACTGCCCGTATGTCCTTCATCCTTGCCCTCGACCAGGGGACAACCAGCTCCCGGGCCATCGTCTTCGACCACCGGGGCCGGATCCGGGCCGTGGCCCAGCAGGAGTTCGAGCAGCTCTTCCCCCGGCCCGGCTGGGTGGAGCACGACGCCGAGGAGATCTGGAGCAGCCAGATGCTCGTGGCCACCCAGGCCATCCGAAAGGCCGGCCTGACGGCACGGGACATCGCCGCCGTCGGGATCACCAACCAGCGTGAGACCACCGTCGTGTGGGATCGCGAGACGGGACGGCCCATCCATCACGCCATCGTCTGGCAGGACCGCCGCACGTCCGACTTCTGCGGCAGGCTGAAAGCCGACGGCCACGAGCCGGTCTTCCGGGAAAAGACGGGGCTCCTGCTCGACCCCTACTTTTCCGGCACCAAGGTCCGCTGGCTGCTCGACCACGTCGAGGGCGCCCGGGCCCGCGCCGAGGCCGGCCGGCTCGCCTTCGGCACCATCGACACGTGGCTCGTGTGGAACCTCACCGGGGGGCGCGTGCACGTCACCGACCCGTCGAACGCCTCCCGTACCCTCCTCTTCAACATTCACACGGGGGACTGGGACGACGACCTCCTCGACCGCCTCGGCGTGCCCCGGAGCCTGTTGCCCGAGGTGCGCCCTTCCAGCCAGGTCTACGGCGAGACGGCGCCCGGCCTCTTCGAAACCGCCCTGCCCATCGCCGGCATCGCCGGCGACCAGCAGGCCGCCCTCTTCGGGCAGCTCTGCACCCGGCCCGGCATGGTCAAGAACACCTACGGCACGGGCTGCTTCATGCTGATGAACACGGGCACGGAAGCCGTTCCCTCCACGAACAACCTGCTGACGACCGTCGCCTGGCGGCTCGACGACCGGATGACCTATGCCCTCGAAGGGAGCGTCTTCATCGCCGGGGCCGTGGTACAGTGGCTGCGCGACGGGCTGGAACTGATCCGCTCGGCCGCCGAGATCGAGACCCTGGCGGCCCAGGTGCCGGACAACGGCGGCGTCTACCTGGTGCCCGCCTTCGCCGGGCTGGGCGCTCCCCACTGGGATCCCTATGCCCGCGGCGCCATCCTCGGCCTGACCCGCGGCGCCACGAAGGCCCACCTGGCCCGCGCCGCCCTCGAAGGCATCGCCTACCAGGTGGCCGACATCCTCGAAGCCATGGAAGCCGATGCCGGCCTCCGCCTGGCCGAGCTCCGCGTCGACGGGGGCGCCACGGCCAACAACCTCCTGCTCCAGTTCCAGGCAGACCTGCTCGGCGTGCCCGTCGTCCGGCCCGAAGTGCTGGAGACGACCGCCCTCGGCGCCGCCTACCTGGCCGGCCTGGCCACCGGCTACTGGAACGACCTCGACGACCTGGCCGAGCAATGGGTCGAAGACCGGCGCTTCCGCCCCGCCATGCCCGGCGACGACGTCCGGCGCCTCCGGAAGGGCTGGCAAAAAGCCCTCGAACGGGCCAAGCAGTGGGCCGCGGATTGAACCCCACGCCACCGTACACGAGAAAACGTCACCCTGGCCCAACGTTCCAACACGCAACGCGAAACCTCAAACGACCCAGCCTGTGACACCCTTCATCGCAGAAACCATCGGGACGGCCCTGCTGCTCTTGCTCGGCGACGGCGTGGTGGCCAATGTCGTGCTCCAGCGCACCAAGGGCCAGGGAGCCGGGTGGATCGTCATCACGCTCGGGTGGGGCATGGCGGTCTTCGTGGGGGTCTTCACGGTGGCCGCCTACAGCGGGGCCCACATCAACCCGGCCGTGACGCTGGGCCTGGCCGTCGCCGGCAAGTTCGACTGGGCGAGCGTGCCGGTGTACCTGCTGGGACAGTTCGCCGGCGCCGCGCTCGGGGCGTTCCTGGTCTGGCTCCACTATCGCCCCCACTTTGCCGTTACGGACGACGCCGACGCCAAGCTGGCGGTCTTCTGTACCGGCCCGGCCCTCCGCAGCCTGCCGGCCAACCTGATCTCCGAGGTCTCCGGCACCTTCGTGCTCGTCTTCGCCGTGCTCTACCTGGCGGCGCCGGAGGTGGGCCTCGGCGCCCTCGACGCGCTGCCGGTGGCGCTGGTGGTGCTCGGCATCGGCCTCTCGCTCGGCGGCACGACGGGCTACGCCATCAACCCGGCCCGGGATCTCAGCCCCCGCCTCATGCATTCTCTCCTGCCCATTCCCGGCAAGCGGGACAGCGACTGGGGCTACGCATGGATTCCGGTCGTCGGCCCCGTTGCCGGCGGCATCCTGGCCGCCCTGGCCTACCTGGCGCTTACGGCCAACCCGCTCCCGTAACGGAGACGAACCCGGCCCCCCCAGAGAACCAACCGGACACCGGCGTGGAACTGAACCTGCTCAACCTGCTCCTGGTACTGCTGGCCGCGTGGCTGGCCGGCAACCTCGCCTCGCGGTTCGGGTATCCGGCCGTGCTGGGCGAGCTGCTCGTCGGCATCGTGCTGGGACCGCCGCTGCTGGGACTGCTCCACGGCGGCGAAGCCATCGCGGTGCTCGCCGAGGTCGGGGTGCTGCTGATGATGCTCTACATCGGCATGGAAGTCGACCCCGGCGACCTGAAGAAGGTATCGTGGGCCGGCACGCTCGCGGCCCTGGGGGGGTTCATCACCCCGTTCGTGCTGGCCTTTCTCACGGTGCGCTGGTTCGGAGGCAGCGTGCTGGCCGGCCTCTTCGTCGGCATCGCCGCCGGGGTAACCTCGCTCGCCACCAAGTCGCGCATCCTGGTAGACCTGAAGCTGCTCGACACGCGCGTCGCGCACGTGATGATGGCGGGAGCCCTCATCGCCGACACGCTGTCCCTCATCGTCTTCTCGATCATCATCGGCATCGCCGAAGGCGGGGTCAACCTGCTGGAGATCGGGCTCGTCACGGCCCGCATCGTCGCCTTCTTCACCGTGACGATCCTCGTAGGCCTCCGCTTTTTCCCCTGGCTCGGGCGCCGGCTCTCGGAGGCCGGGCTGACGGGGCGCACCTTCAACTTCACGCTGGTGCTGCTGATCGCCGTCCTCTTCGGCGAGCTGGCCGAACTGGCCGGGCTGCACGCGATCCTGGGCGCCTTCCTGGCCGGGCTTTTCCTGCGCGAAAACGTGCTGGGCCGCACGCTTTCCCAGCGCCTGATGCACGCCGTGGAGGACGCCTCGATCGGTTTCCTCGCGCCGATCTTTTTCGTCACGGCCGGCTTCGAGGTCTCCTTCAGCGTCTTCCAGGCAGACCTGTGGCTGTTCCTGTCCATCATGGCCGTGGCCACCGTGGGGAAGATCGTCGGAACGGCGCTCTTCTACCTGCCCACGGGCTACGGCTGGCGCGAGGGCATCGCCATCGGCGCCGGCATGAACGGCCGCGGGGCCGTCGAGATCATCGTAGCCCAGATCGGCCTGAGCATGGGGCTCATCTCCCAGGAGATCTTCTCGGTCCTGGTTTTCATGGCCATCTTCACGACGGCCGCCGTACCGCTTTTCCTCAAGTGGGGTACGGACTGGCTGCGCCGTCGTGGGGAGCTGGTGCGCCGTGCAGAGGAACGCCGGGGGGTGCTCATCATCGGCGCGGGGCCGCTGGCCCGCCGGCTGGCCCGGCACCTGCAGGCCTCGCGACCGGTCTGGCTGCTGGACACCAACCCCGAACATTGCCGGGCGGCACAGGCCGAGGGGCTGGCGGTCGTCCAGGGCAACGCCCTTCAGGAAAACGTTCTCAGCGAAGCGCACGCCGCCGAGGCCGACACCCTGATCGCCATGACCCCCAACCCCGAGGTGAACACGCTCGTGGCGCAGCTCGCCCGGGACGTCTTCTTCATCCCGGACATCCACCTCCTCCAGCTCGGGCGAGAGGGCTCGGGGCAGGAGGCCGCGCTCAAACGGCTGAAGGCGACCGCGCTCTTCGGGGGTTCCGTCCCGCTGAACACCTGGAACCACTGGATCAGCCAGCACACGGTGCGGGAAGTACGGCGCCGGATCGACCAGGCCATGCCGCTCCATGAACTGACCGACCCGATGGACCGCCAGGCCCTGCCCCTGGTCATCTACCGGGAAAACGAGGTGCTGCCCGCCCACGAGACGCTCCGCCTGGAGCGCGGCGACGAGGTCGTGCTGCTCCTGCACGAACCGGCCACCGAGAGCGTCGAGGTGACCCGCGACCGGTTCGACCACCTCGTCGAGACGGCCCCGGTGCTGGACCTGGACGAATCCCTTCCGGTGGACGCTTTCTTCGAACGCGTGGCCCACCTGCTTGCCGGCGAGTTGAACATGGAGCCGGCCACCCTGCACGCCCTGCTGATGGAACGGGAAAAAGAGTTCAGCTCGCTCATCGCGCCCGGGCTCGCCGTCCCGCACGTCGTCATCGACCAGCCCGGCCGGTTCCACATGGTCATCGCACGGGCACGCCACGGTGTCGTCTTCTCCCGAGAAGGCGAAACCGCAACCGTCCTCTTCGTGCTGGTGCGTTCGCCGGAGGAGCGCACCTTTCACCTGCGCACGCTCTCGGCCATTGCCCAGATCGTGCAGGACCCGGACTTCGAAGTCCGCTGGGAAGAGGCCCGGGACCCGGAGGAACTCCGCCGCGTCCTGCGTACCGCCGAACGCCGCCGGTACGCCGAAGCCGAGCAGGCTCGAACGGGGGAATGAGACCGGGGCTGAAGCACGCCCGGCTCCCGTCTCTGTAGCACCGTGTTGCCCCCGGTCCCTACGCCGGAAAAAAAACCGTAGACGCTGCCTCCCACTCGAACCAACCCCGGGCGACGGCGTTTTTCCGGAAGTTCAGTCTCCTCCCCTCCAGCATATCGCCACCCCGGCTCACCACGGTGGAGAAGTTCAAGCGGTTGACCGGTGAAGCGGGACAACCCGAACCAACCACGTAGCCGCGGATCTGGACGCGTTGCGCGTCCCGTTAGCCCGGGCTGCCCACATGTAGCCGCGGATCTGGACGCATTGCGCGTCCCGGGACGCGTTGCACGTCCCGTCGGCCCGGGCTCTCCTGTGGGCCATGGGGCGCACCCGTGAAGGGTGCGGCTACATCGCGCTGCACAACGACGCCTTCAATAGCATGGACCAACGCTATAGCGCTACGCAGTAACATGGTCCGCAACAATTGTGGTTGCTTCAAGTTATTAGTAGCTCGTCTCCGCTCCGCTTGCTCCAGTGCTCATGAAAGCCCTCTCCCCTGATCTCAGAGAACGTATCGTGAAGGCCTACCTCAACGGGGAAGGCTCACAAAAACACATCGCCCAGCGCTTTTCCGTCTCTCAACGCACCGTCAGACGTCTGGTCAAACTCTACCGAAGCACCGGTTCGCTCTTACCCCGTACGCGCTTCAATGGCCGTAGCCCCATCCTCGGCCCACAAGACCGACAATGGCTGCTGCAACTGTTCAAGGAAAACCCGGATCTGACGCAGGAGCAACTGGCCCATCGCCTCACCGAAGCCGGACGTCCGGTCAGCCAACAGACCGTCAGCCGGGCCCTTAAGCGCCTGGGGATCACACGAAAAAAAAGACCTTGAGACCTTCCCAACAAGATCGTCCAGCGGTTCAAGCCGAGCGCATGGCTTTCAGGCAGCGTCTGTCCGAGATCGCCCCTGAGCGGATCAAGGTGGTCGATGAGAGCCGGGTGGAGGTGGGCATGCGGCTCCCCTACGGCTACAGTGTTCGCGGTGCGCGCTGCCATGAGCGCGCGCCGCTGCGCAGTCCGATTCGGCGTAGCTTGATCGGCTGGATGGGATTCGATGGGTCGGGGGTCGTGGCCACGCACGCAGGCACGGTGCGTGGGTGGACCTTTCGCGGGTTTGTGCGCCGGCACCTGGTCCCGTATCTGAGGCAGGGAGACGTCGTCATCTGGGACAATGCCACGATTCATGGTGTCGAGGGGATCAAGGACCTGATCGAGGCGGCCGGGGCGGAGGTATTGCCGCTGCCGCGTTATAGTCCGGATCTGAGCCCGATCGAGTTGGCCTGGAACAAAATCAAGCATGTGGTCAAACGCGCGCGTGCAGAGACGGCGCAGGCGTTGGAGGCGTCCGTGGAGCAGGGGGTGGCCGCGGTTAGGCCCTCCGATGCCGTGGGGTGGTTCAAACACTGTGGTTATTTGGGTCAAAGTCCCTGAGTAGCGCTATACATGACCCGCGCTATAAAAAAGAGCGTAGAGATGTATGGATACAAATCAGCGTCCCCCTTTTACGACCGATCTGTCGGTCGAAGAGTTTCGCGCCCACTACTGGTACAAGCAGGAATTAGCCGCCCTCTGTCGGCAGCACGGGCTACCCGCTTCCGGAACCAAAGCGGAGTTGGAAGAGCGGCTGGTACAACTGTTGACAGGTACGGCGAAACCGGCCGCGTCCCGTACCAGGGCGACTCAGTTGCGCCGCAAAGCGACCAACCAGCCGATCACACTGGCGACCCGGCTGATTCCCGGCGGGTTTAAGTTTAACCAGGAAGCGCGAGAATTTTTCCAAAACTACTACGGGGTCAAAAAATTCTCGTTCACCAAAGAGATGGCGGCTGCCTTGCGGGACGCGGAGGCACGGGGCGACTACGCAATGACGGTGGCCGACCTGATTGCCGTGTACGAAAGCAGCCGCATCCGCGGCAAGGACCGCGTCATGCCGGAAACCGCTGAGGAAAAGACCTACCAGTGGAATGCGTTTGTCCGCGATTTCCATGCCGATCCGCGGACAAAGGCGTGGAACAACAAGATGGAGATCGCGGCGTTCCTGTGGCGCAAGGTGCGGGATCGCAAGGGGGCCAAGCGGTATGACACCGCGTTGCTGGACGAGTTTCGCGAGCAGATTGCGGAGATGGAGCGAGCGGACAAGGCGTGGGGGTAGCGGTGTCTCCCCCGGACAGGCACTTCAGGGATGCGTCGTCCATGAAGGAGGCATTCTGCCCTACGGGTATGGTCCTGCGGTACGCTTTATCAGCACAATGATCGAACGTTTATGCACCTGCCCGATCTCTCGCTCCCGCTCACCGACCCGGTGCTGATCTTCGCGCTGGTGATGGTCATGATTCTGGTGCTGCCGCTGCTCTTTCAGCGGATGCGGATACCGGGAATGGTCGGATTGATCATCGCCGGCGTGATCATGGGGCCGCACGCGCTGGGGGTGCTCGCGCGCGATCAGACGATGGAGCTGCTTGGCACCGTCGGCATACTCTATATCATGTTCATTGCCGGACTGGAGATAGACCTGAACGAGTTCAAGCGACAACGGAACCGGAGCATCGTTTTTGGCACCCTCACGTTTGTGCTACCCCAGGGGCTGGGCACGCTGATGGGTCGTTTCGTACTGGGCTTCGAGTGGCCGAGCGCGATCCTGCTCGGGGCCGTCTTCGCCTCACACACCCTGCTCGCCTACCCCGTCGTCAGCCGCCTGGGGCTGGCGAAAGGCGAGGACGTGACCACCGGCGTCGGCGCTACGATCCTGACCGATACCGCCGCCCTGCTCGTGCTGGCCGTCGTCGTGCGCACGGCCGAGGGCGCCCTGACACCGCTCTTCTGGTTCCAGATGACGGTCCTGCTGGCCGCCTACATGGTCGGGGTGCTGTGGGGTGTACCGAGACTGGGGCGATGGTTCTTCCAGAAAGTCCGCAGTGACGGGGTCTTCGAGTTCGTCTTCGTGCTGGCCGTCGTCTTCGTCTGCGCCTTCCTGGCCACCGTCGCCGGGGTCGAACCCATCATCGGCGCTTTCCTGGCCGGACTGGCCCTGAACCGTCTGGTTCCTGAACACAGCACCCTGATGAACCGGACCCGCTTCGTCGGGGCATCGCTTTTCATTCCCTTCTTCCTGATCTCGGTCGGCATGCTGGTCGATGTACGCGTGCTCGTGGCCGGAACGGAGGCCTGGACAATTACGGGCTTCATGCTCGGAACGGTGATCATGACGAAGTGGCTGGCTGCCCAGGCGACCCGGCCGCTCTTCGGCTACACCGCCGACCAGGCGTGGATGCTCTTCGGCCTGACGGTTCCGCAGGCGGCGGCCACGCTCGCCACCGTGCTGGTTGGTTACAACGCAGGCCTCTTTGGCGACGGCGTGCTCAACGGAACCATCGTGATGATGCTGGCAACCTGTATGCTCGGGCCCTGGGTAGCCGAGCGCTACGGGCGCCGTGTGGCGCTTCGGGCCGCCCGAACCCCCCCCGAACCGTCACGTGCCCCTCAACGGATCCTGATCCCTCTGGCCAACCCGGAGACGGCGCCGGACCTGATGGACCTGGCCTTGATGATCCGGCAGCCGTCCTCGGAACAACCGCTCTATCCGCTGGCCATCGTTCGTAACCGGGAGAAGGTACGGGAGGGCGTTGCGGCCGCAGAAAAGCTGCTCGGGCATGCCGTTCTGCACGCCGCAGCGGCCGATGTGCCCGTTACACCGGTGGTTCGCATCGATCATAACGTGGCCAGCGGCATCCTGCGCGCCGTGCGGGAACACATGATCTCTACGGTGATCATCGGATGGAACGGCAAAAGCTCGGGACGACAATACACCTTCGGCAGCATTCTGGACCAGCTGCTGCAGGACAGCCACGAGCTGGTGCTGGTCAGCAAGATCGAGCAACCCGTAGCCACGGTGGAACGCGTGGTGCTGTCCGTCCCTCCGTATGCCGACCTCGACCCCGGCTTCGCCGATGTCGTGCGGACCGTCAAGGGACTGGCCCGCCAGATGAGTGCAAGCATCCTTGTGCTGGGTTCGCCGGACAGGCTGCCGGGCATCCAGGAGCATATGCGCCGGGCGCGACCCGAAGTGCCGACCACCTACGCACCGCTGACGGCATGGTCTCACCTGATCTCGACGTACGAGGTCCACCATCGCCCCTACGACCTGGTGCTGCTCGTGGCCGCCCGGCCGGGTACGCTGGCCTGGCGACCGGCCCTCGGCCGCCTGCCCCGCTTGCTCGCACGCCGCTTTCCCAAGACCAGCCTGGTCGTGTGCTACCCGCCCCTCCCGGCCGAGGAAGCACATCTTCCCCATACCCTGCCCTCGGGTGACCTTGTGCTGGGCGGGCTCCTCTCTGCCCACCGCATCCGGCTCAACCTCGAAGGCCGGCACACCGACGAGGTGCTGTCCGAGATGCTGAAGGCTGCATTCCCGGATCAACCGGACCTGATCCGGCATACCGCCGATGCTTTTTCGCTGACGGCAGCAGACTACGTGCCCGAGTTGATGCCCGGCGCGATCCTCTACCACGCCCACGTCTCGGGCATCCAGGACCCGCTCCTCCTCGTCGGGATCAGCGCACGGGGCCTGAACCTTCCAAAGAGTTCGGCCCCCGTCTACGTGATCCTGCTGTTGCTGAGCCCGGAGAACGGATCGCCGGAAGATCACCTGCGCAGCCTTGCACTGGTTACCCGCCTGGTGCATGCGCCCGAAACCATTGACCAACTTCGCAAGGCTGCCTCACCGAAAGAGGCCTTTGAGATCCTGGCGAGCAGCTTCCTGGAGCCCCGCTACGGCCGGACCCGTGTGCGCAAAGCACGGCTGCGCGTACGGGATGAGGTCCCCGGTGGAGCCCTCTACGGCAAGGTCGGGGTAGTCGTCACGCCGGCGTCCGACCTGATCCCTTTGCTAGCGGAGGCCCTCCACCGCACCATTTCATTTGGCCGGCGGATGAACCTGCTGTACCTCGGCACCCCCACGCCACAGCGAGAAGAACGGCTGCAACAGGCACTTCAGGAAACAGGCCTCGCCCGGGAAACACCGGTCTACTGGCTGGAAAATCAGAGTGAAGAAGCCCTGCGACAGGTAACCCGGCAACACGAAATCGACCTGTTGATGGTGGAAGCACTCGACGACGCCAGCCGGCTCGGCACGCACCTTGGCCCGATCGCGCAGGCCCTGGTACACCGCCCCCCCTCGTCGCTGCTGATCCTTTCGCATCCCGTCGTGCAGCCCCGATCCTACCGGCGTATCGTGGTCTTGACGGAGTACGACGAGACGTCCTTGCTGCTCTATCGCCAGGTGTTGCGCCTGGCGGTACGGGAGCACGCCGATCAGGTTTTCGTGGTCCGTGTTCTGCCCAAGTTCGGAGAGGCGAGAATCCTGACCGGTGCAGCGGGGCGCGAGCCGGAGTATCAGCCGCGTTCCCTGACCGAGGAACAGGCCTTACTGGAAGACTTTGTACACGGCGGGGGGGAAAGCGGCATCCCGGTCCAGACGTTCTGCCTGGAAGGGCCGATCGGCTTTGCAGCCACCCGGTTTGCCTACCGGTACAAAGCGGACCTGCTGGCGATCCCGGCCATCGAACGATATGCAGCGCTTGCCGATCGCCTCTATCCCTCCGAGACCGACTGGCGGCTGCGCGAGGCGCCCTGCGACGTATGGATTGCCTACCCGGAGGGACTCAGTGTACCGGCTCGGGCGCACCCTCGATTTTGACGAACGCACGCACCAGCTCCACCGAGTCGTTCTCGTAAACCACCCTGCGTGCCGTCTCCTGCCGGAACAGACGCGCGATCTGCCCCATGATCTGAATCTGGGCGGCCATATCCCGTCTCGGGGTCAGCAGCAGGAAGATGAGCCGGGCCGGCTTGCCGTCGGGGCTGTCGAAGTCGATGCCCTGTCTACTGTGACCGACCACCAGGACGGGGCGGGTCAGCCCGTCGAGGCGGGCATGGGGGATGGCGACCTCCTCGCCCAGGCCCGTCCCCATGAGCCGTTCCCGGGCCAGCACGGCCTCGGCCACGTCGGCGGCGTCGAGGCCGGCGGCTTCGGCAGCCGGCCGGGCCAGCTCCCGGATGACGCCCTCGCGCGTGGTCGCCTCCAGGTCCGGCACGAACAGCCGGGCGTTGAGCAGATCCTCCAGCTTCCACGTCCGGGGCCGTGCAAAGAACCGGTTCATCAGCGGGCCGCTGACGATGGAACTGGCCAGGGCCAGCACCACCAGGGCAACGAACATGTCCTCCCGAATGACGCCGAACTCCAGGGCCAGCAGCCCGAGGATGATCTCCATCGCCCCGCGGGCGTTCATGCCGAAGCTGATCGCCCACCCGTCACGCCGGGAGAGACCGCCCAGGCGGGCCCCGAGCAGGCATCCCCCCAGCTTGCCCAGAAAGGCCACGACCAGCACCCCCAGCACCAGCGGCAGGTTGAAGTGCCGCAGAAAGTCGGCCTCCAGCCCGATCGAGACGAAGAAGATGGGGGCAAAGATGTAGGTGACGAACTGATGGAGGACCGTGCGTGTCTGTGCCCGCATGTGGGTCGAGTCGCCCACGGCAATGCCGACGAGGAAGGCCCCGAAGATGGCGTGGATCCCGATGGCCTCGGTGGCGGCCGCGCCGGCGAACGCCAGGACCAGGGTGAACCCCAGCACCCCGCCCGGCCAGCTCAGACGCGACTGGATCCAGGGCAACGCCCGGTGCACCATCCACCGGCCCACCGTCAGCGTGAACACGACGAGCAGCAACGTCAGGCCGATCGTGGCCCCGATGCTCATCCCCCCTCCGTGCCCCCCCGCACCTCCGGCCGACGCGGGCGCGTTCATCATCCCCAGTACAATCGAGAAGACGATCCACCCGACGAGATCGCTGAACATGGCCGCCCCCATGACGAGCATCCCGACGTCGGTCTTGAACAGATCCAGGTCCATCATGATCTTGGCGATCACCGGCAGGGCCGAGATGCTCAGCGCCGTCCCGAAAAAGAGCGCGAACGTGAGCAGGTCGGTCCCCGGCTCAACGCCCCAGAATCCGGGAAAGGCGTAGGCCACCCCGAAGCCGACGGCAAAGGGCACAGCCGTGCCGAGGAAGCTGATCAGCAGTGCGGCCCGGCCCTGCCGCCAGAGCACGCTCAGATCGATCTCCAGCCCGGCGATCAGCAGCAGCAGCACCACCGACAGCGTGATCACGGCGTGGTACGCCAGCGCAACGGCACCCTCCGCCGGAAAAAGCTGCTGGAACAGACCGGGGGCCAGCGCCCCCAGCACCGTGGGCCCCAGCAGGATACCGGCCAGGATCTCGCCGACGATGGCCGGCTGCCTGAAACGGTTGAACACCTCCCCGAAGGCACGCGCCAGCCCCAGCATGACCCCGAAGCCAAGCAGCAGCGTCGTGACTTCAACGGAGGTGAGCTTTTCCATGCGGCAGCCTGAACGGAAGAACGGAAACCGGACGAACGAAAGGACTTTCCTGCGGGGCCGGTCGCTCAGGGCAGGGACGCCCGCACCACCCACAGGTTGCAGGGGATCTCGCGCAGGACCCACTCCATGTCCGAGGGAAAGAGCCGCTCGAAGAAGTGGCTGTGCCGGCTGGCCGAGGGCATCACGAGCAGGTCGACCTCGTGATCGCGGGCAAACTGCGCGGCGATGTAGCCGGTATGCCCTTCGATGATGCACGGCTCGACGGGTACGCGGCTATGCCCGGCCGCATCCACCAGATCCCGCAACAGGGTCTCTTCCTGTACCCGGGAGGTCTTCTGAGAAGACCGGGCACGCTCCCGGCGATTCCCTTCCGAAAACATGACCACTTCCCCGAACTGGGGTAACACGCGAAGCACGTAGACCCGCTCGGCCTGCTCCTGCTCGGCCAGGCGTACGGCCTTGGTCAGCGCAATCAGCGCCAGCTCCGAATAGTCGGTCACGACGACCAGCCGGCGCACCGGCTGCGGCACCACCCGGGGCTCCGTGAACAAGAGCAGCGAACAGGGTGCCTCCCGGACCAGATTACGGGCCACGGAGCCCAGGTAATAACGCAGCGGGTGTTCCTTCTCCAGCGCTCCGGCCAGGAGCAGGTCCAGACCGTAGGTCTCCACCGCTTCGAGCAGGGCCGCATCGGGGGCCCCGCGGACCCACAGGATCTCCGTCTCGCGGGGTAGCCCGGCCTGCTCCATGGCCCGCCGCAGATGGGCCTCGTGCTCCGGTGTGTGGTCACCGGCGTGAACCAGGCTCAGCCGTGCCGCCAGCCCGGGCGCACGGTAAGCCGTCTCGGCCAGCAGCGCCTCCAGGCGGGGCGAAAACGTGACGGCAACCCCGAGGTGTCGGTAGAGTGGCATCGGTCCGCGCAAGATGCAAGGAAACCCTTCCCCCACGCAGGGAAGGTTTCCTGAAAAAGCGTACCGGCAGGACAGGTTCCTGTGACCGGCAACGCCCGAAAGGACACCCGGCAAAAGCGTGCGTCACGCGGCTTCCCCGTTTCCGGCGGCCGGCGTCTCGCGCCCCCCCTCGACCCAGGCCTTCGGCAGGGCTTCGGCCAGCTTTACGCCCCCGACGACGCCGAAGTCCAGCGTCCGGATCGGGAAGGGGATGGTGATGCCGTGCGCGTCGAAGGCCCGTTTGATGCGCCGGATGGCCGCACTACGGGCTTCGAACAGGTCGCGCGGCCCCTGGAACGGTATCCAGAACCGGAGCACGAAGTTGATCGAACTGTCGCCGAAGGATTCGTAGAACAGCTCGAGCGGCCGGTCCTTGGCCCGCCCGGGCAGGTCCTCGACGGCCTCCAGCGCCACCTCGCGGGCCTTTTCCAGGTCGTCGCCATAGGCCACGCCGCAGGCGACGTCCACCCGGCGAAAGCCCGGCTCGCAGTAGTTGACGATCTGGTGGCCGAAGACCTCCCGGTTGGGCACGTAGACGCGCGCGCCGTCCGTGCGGCGGATGATGGTCGTGCGCAGGTTGACCTCCTCCACGGTCCCGCTGACGCCGCTGGCCTCGACGTAATGCCCCTCGCGGAACGGCCGGCGAAAGGCCAGCAGAATGCCGGAGACGAAGTTGGAGACGATGTCCTGAAAGGCGAAGCCGAGAGCCAGCCCGACGATCCCGACGCCGGCCAGCAGCGCCGTCACGACGTCTTCGAGGTGCAGGATGCTCAGCGCGATGAAGATCCCCGCGGCCACGACGGCCACCGACACGATCGAGCCGAGGAGCCGGTTGACCTGCCGGTTCGCCGAGACGCGGTCGAGCAGCCGGTACGTGAGGCGGCGCCCGTAGCGCGCCAGCAGCCCGAAACCGATCGCCACCAGCACGGCCAGCACCAGGTTGGGCAGCAGGGCGATGAGGGCTTCCAGCCATCCGATGAGCTTTTCCGTGATCGTGGATAAGGCGTCTGAAAGGTTCATGCGTCGCTCCGTTTAATGAAATCCATCGTTCCTTTCCGAAACCCTCACGGCCCCTCGCCCGGCTCCCCTGCCGGATCAGGCCCCGGTGCACACAACGTCTCCAGTAGATCAGCGGCCGTGTCGACGGCGACGGGTTCGGCGTGTGGGCCCGGGCGAAGCAGGCGGCCGCCGGGTGAGAGCGCGACCAGCCGCAGGCCGGGATAACGACGGCGCACGTGCCGGAGACGCGGATCGAGCCGGCCGGCGTCGTCCATCGACATCACCACACATTCCGGCGCCCCGGCCGCCACACAGGCCTCGAGCCGCGCCGGATCGTCGACCTGACCGACCAGGTGCAACGCCGGGTGGCGACGGATCAGCCGGCCCAGCATCTCGCGCATCAGCCGCGGGCGAACGGCCAGCAGCACGCGTGTTGTCGAAGCCCGTGGCGATGCGGCATCCGTCATGATCCCGGCTCGGCATATACCCGTTGCACTCCTCCCGTACAGGATAAGAGGCACCGGGCCCGGATACCATGGATCTCCGCCCGCCTCCACGATACATTTTTCGATACATTTCCGGCGGCTTGTGGGGATCTACGGCTACGGGCAGACGGCGGAGACCAGATCCCGGCCCGGCGTCCCGCAACGTCCCGGGCCGCCGCTCCCCTTCAAAGCCCCCTTTTTTCGAGGGCTCGCAGGTAGCGCGCCGCTTCCTCGCGGCTGCGCACGTTGAGCTTGCCGAGGATGCTGTGGACGTGGTTCTTGACGGTGCCGAGTTCGATGAAGAGCCGGTCGGCGATCTGCTGGTTCGTCAGTCCTTCCCCGATCAGTTCGAGCACCTCACGCTCGCGGGGCGTCAGGTCGGGCGGGCGGCTGAGGTCGATGCCGCTGTCGGCGGCCAGTTCGGCCAGCTCGGCCACGCGTTCCATCAGCAGGGCGGCGATCTCGGGCGAGACGAGCGCCCGCCCGCGACGGGCCGCCCGGATGTTGCGCAGCAGCTCCTCGACCGAGTCCTCCCGCAAGACGTAGCCGCTGGCCCCGGCCTCGATGTGGCGCAGGATGTCGTGCGGCTCCCGCGCCAGCCCGACCACCAGAATGCCCACCTCCGGATCGGCTTCACGCAGGCGTGCGATCAGGCGCGTGGTGCCCCCTTCCGGCAGGCCGGTGCTGACGAGCACGAGGTCGCAGGAGCCTCCGTATGCCAGGGCTTCCTCCACGGTCGTGGCCGTCCCCACCACCTCCAGGTCTTCTTCTTCGCCGAGCACGGCCGCCATCACGCTGGCATTCAGGCGAATCTCGTCGACGATCAGAATGCGGGTCATGCGAGGCAACGGAAGCGCAATGAAACAGCCGGAACGCCCTGTCAAAGTACGTACCGGCCCTTCCCCCTTCAAGCGCGTCGCCCCCGTCTTCTACCCGGTTTATATCGGATCTATATCTCGTCCCTGGATCCCGATCCATGGCAAAGCAGCGATCATATCACTATCTTTTCAAGGTTTGGACCTCCAAACCACGCGCGTACATGTATCATCAGACCAGAACACGAACGATGGCATTGTATTCCCCCCAGCAGGCTGAACTCGACGGGATCAAGGGACAGGGCTATGCCTTTTCCCGGCGTACCTACCAGGGCATCGAGTACCGGGGGGTCTTCTTCGTCGATGAGGAAAAGGCGGAGGCGCTGGAACCCCTGCTCGAGAAGGACGAGGTCGAGTTCACCGGCGTCGTCTACAAGAAGAACCGTTCCGGGAAGGTGCGCCAGATGACCCGTACGTTCCTGGTGGACGTGAAAGATCTGGCCAGCGTACATGTCGGTGAGCGCGCCGACTTCAAGGTCGTCGGCGAAGCCTGAACGCCCCGCCGCGTTTCGCCCTGGAGCCCGTCATCGCAGCGGTGGCGGGCTTCTTTACTTCTCCTCGCGCAGCGTCGCGGCGAGGCGTTGCGCGGTCTCCCGGAAAGGCCGGAAACGGCACCCCAGCGCTTCGACGGCTTTGCGGTTGCTGTAGCGATACCGGTGGGCACTGTGACGGGCCATCTCGCGGGTGAGGCGCGGCGACGTGCGGGTGAGCAATGCCACCGCCTCGGCGACTGCGCCGAGCCACCAGGCCAGCCGGGGCGAGAGCGTCCACCGGGGCGGCGGCACACCGAAGGCCCGTGCCAGCGTCTCGGCGATCTCCCGCCACGAGAGGTTGTCGCCCGCCAGGATGTAGCGCTCGCCGGTATGCCCGTGCGCCATGGCCCGGATGTGCCCCTCGGCGACGTCTTCCACGTCCACGACACACGTCCCGCCCGCCGGAACCGCCGGCAGCCGCCGTTTCCGCACCAGATCGACGAGCCGGCGCGTGTTCTCGCCGGGTCGCCCGGGACCGAAGACGAGCGCGGGGTTGACAATGACGGCGTCGAGCCCCTCGGCAACGCCGCGTTGCACTTCGAGCTCGGCGCGGTACTTCGACAGGGCATAGGGGGAAGGAGAAGGCGCGTCGTGCCAGGAAGCCGTTTCGTCCAGGACGACGTCCGGGCCGGGGAGGCGGCCGAGCGCAGCAACGCTGGAGGTGTGCACGAGCCGTTCGACGCCGGCCGCCAGCGCGGCATCGACGACGTGCGCGGTGCCCTCGACGTTGACATGAAAGAGCCGCGCCCGCTCGCGACGGTTCCGGCCCTGCCCCACATAGCCGGCCACATGGTAAACGCGGGATACCCCCTCGAAAGCCCCCCGCAGGCTGCCGGGGTCCGTGACGTCGCCGAGCGCGTGCTCGACATGACCGGCTGCGTCACCGAGCAGGTCGAGGCGGGAGGCCGGGCGCCGCAGGATCCGCACCTCGACGCCCTGTGCGACAAGCAGGCGGGTCAGGGCCGCCCCGACGAGGCCGGTCGCACCGGTGACGAGGGTTTTCATGCCAGTTCGATCAGGAGCGCGTTCTTGCCCACGGCCTCACCGGGCGCCACATGGATGCGCCGCACGACGGCCTCGCCGGTCGCCCGCAACTCGTTCTCCATCTTCATCGCCTCCAGGATCATCAGGCCATCGCCCGCCTTCACGGTCTGTCCTTCTTCCACCAGCACCTTCAGCACCAGCCCGGGCATGGGTGCCCGCACCTCGCGCTCGGCCGCCCGGCTACCGGCCTCCAGGCCGAAACGCTCCAGCAGCAGCGCTTTCTCATCCAGCACCCGCACCTGCCGGAGCCGGTGGCCGATCTCCACCTGAAGCGTCCCCGCCTCACCGGCGGCGATGAAGACCGGCAGGCTCCGGCCGTCGATCAACAGCGAAAAGGCGCCCGCCCCGACCGGCTCGAAAGACACCTCGACGGCCCGGCCGTCAAGATAAACCCGCCCTTCCCGGAACTCGATCTCGAAAGCGCGGTCTCCTACCTGCGCCCGAAAAACCTGATCCTTCACCATCGGCTCTTTCCTTTCGGCTACATGCCGGGTCGGCACCGGCCCACCCGCAGGACTTTCCCGGAGGCCCTGCAAAATACGAATCCCGCACCCAATCGCCAGCATCTCGCCCACGACATCTGCCGGCTCGCGTATGGACCAGAGGTTGACCCCGGAGTTGCTCCTGTACGGCTACCGGCACGGTATCTTTCCCATGGCGGATCCCCGCGATGGCGACGCCGTCTACTGGTTCGATCCCGATCCACGGGCCGTGATCCCGCTCGATGCCTTTCACGTGCCGAAGAGCCTGGCCCGGCTGGTACGCAAGGGAACGTTCGAGGTGGTTACGGACCGGGACTTCGAGGGGGTCATGCGGGCCTGCGCCGACCGGGCGGAAACGTGGATTTCGGAAGAGATCATTCAGGCCTATGTGGCGTTACACCGCCTGGGCCATGCCCACAGCGTCGAATGCCGGCGCCATGGCCGGCTGGCTGGCGGGCTTTACGGCGTAGCACTCGGAGGCGCCTTCTTCGGGGAATCGATGTTCCACCGCGAGCGGGACGCCTCGAAGGTGGCGCTCGTCCATCTGGTCGAGCGGCTGCGCCGGGGGGGGTTCGTGTTGCTGGACACCCAGTACCTCACGCCGCACCTGGCCCGTTTCGGTGCCATCGAGATTCCACGGGCCGAATACCGCCGGCGCCTGGCCGCGGCCCTGCGCATCGATGCCCGGTGGCAGGTATGACCGCGCCGCCCTCCCACAAGGCAACCCGCGATCCGATCCGGTCCCGACCCGCGTGCCGGGACCGGATTGCAGGCCGACAAGTGGAACCCCCGGGTTTCCGGCATGAAGCTTCCGGCCGGGGCTGCTTCCGTCAAACACCAAAGCCTTTGTCCGATGCGCCTGTTGTCGCTGCCCGTCCTCCTGCTCCTGATCGGCTGCCGGCCCGAGGCTGCCGAGCCGCCCGCCCCGGTCGCCCGCACGGCGGCCCTGCACGCAGCCGTCGTGGCCCCGCCCGACAGCGCCACCGCCCGGCGTTTTCGCGAGGTGATGGCCTTCGCCCGCCGCGAGCGCCTGCACGAACGCCCGCTCGGCGAGGTCATGCAGGCCGTCGGGTTGCAATTCGCCGGCGCCCCCTACGTGGCCGGGTTGCTCGACGAGCCGCCGGAGGAAACCCTGGTGGTCACCCTGAGCGGGTTCGACTGCGTGCTGCTCGTCGAGACGGTGCTGGCGCTGGCCCGGGGCATCGCCGTGCAGGACTACACCTACGAAGGCTTCACGCGCCGCCTGGAAGAGCAACGCTACCGCGGCGGGCGCATGGACGGCTACTGCAGTCGCCTGCACTATTTCACCGAATGGATCGCGGACAACGAACGGCGTGGCCTGGTGAAAGACCTCACACGCGCGCTCGGCGGCACCCGCCTGGAAAAGCGACTCAACTTCATGAGTACCCACCGCGAAAGCTACCCGCGCCTGGTGCAGAACGACAGCCTCTTCGAAGGCATCCGTGAGATGGAGCACCGCCTGGCCGGCCACGTGATCCACTACATCCCGCAACACCGCATCCGCACCGTCTACGACCGCCTCCAGGCCGGCGACATCATCGCCACCGCCACCAGCATCGAAGGCCTCGACGTCTCCCACACCGGCCTGGTCTACGATGCCGGCGACGGGAAAAAGGGCTTCCTGCACGCCTCCACGACCGGCGGCGTCAAGGTTTCTCCGGATCTTCAAGCTTACGTGGAGAACAACAAGATCCAAATCGGCATTGTGGTAGCGCGCCCGATACGACCCTAGCAGGGGCGCGCCACGGGAGCAACCGGGCCGTAGCCGTCCCGCCCCCGCCCGTAGAGCGGCCCCGACGTGCGTGAAGCGAACAACGGACCATGGAACTCCGACGGATCGGTGTCTTCACCAGCGGCGGCGATGCACCCGGCATGAACGCCTGCGTCCGGGCCGTCGTCCGGACCGCCTACACGTTCGACCTCGACGTCATCGGCATCCGCCGCGGCTACGAGGGGATGATCGAGGGCGACTTCGTGGAGATGGACCCGCAGTCCGTCTCGAACATCCTCCAGAAAGGCGGCACGCTGCTCAAGAGTGCCCGGTCCGAGCGGTTTCGCACCCCGGAAGGCCGGGCCCGGGCCGCCGAACAGCTTCGCAAGTTCGGCATCGACGGCCTCGTCGGGATTGGAGGAGACGGCACCCTGCGCGGGGCCGCCATCTTTTATGAGGAACACGGCATCCCGATCGTCGGTTGCCCCGGTACCATCGACAACGACCTCTTCGGCACCGACGAGACGATCGGCTACGACACGGCGCTCAACACCGCCATCGAAAACATCGACCGCATCCGGGACACGGCCGACGCCCACAACCGGCTGTTCCTGGTCGAGGTCATGGGCCGGGATGCCGGCTTCATCGCGCTCAACAGCGGCATCGGCGGCGGCGCCGAGCTGGTGCTCATCCCGGAGACCTTCACCGAGATGGACAAGGTGAAGAAGCGGATCCACTCGCTGATGTCGGCCCAGTCCCGCTCGTCCATCGTGGTCGTGGCCGAAGGGGATGAACTGGGCGGCGCCGCCAAGATCGCCAACGCCCTGCGTGCCGACCCGCGTTTCGAGCGGATCGACCTCCGCGTCTGCATCCTCGGCCACACCCAGCGTGGCGGCGCCCCGACGGCGCGGGACCGCGTCCTGGCCAGCCGCCTGGGCGCCGCCGCGGTCGAAGCCCTCGTGGAAGGTCACACCAACGTGATGGTGGGCATCATCAACAACGAGATCAAACTCACCCCCACCCGCAACGTCTGGCAACGGAAGAAAACGATCAATTACGAGCTGCTGAAGCTGACCGACCTGCTCAGCTGACCCGCTTCTTCCACCGGGGGTGCCCGGCCTCCGATCCGTCATGCAGGCCTTCCCCACCCGACGATGAAAAACTACCCCCCGATCGAACAAGTGCAGGGAAAAAAGGAAGAAGTGCAGGCGATGTTCGACGCCATCGCCCCCCGCTACGATCTGCTCAACCGCATCCTCAGTTTCGGCATCGACCGGCGCTGGCGCCGGCAGGCGGTGGCCATGCTGCGCGAACACCAGCCACGCCGCATCCTCGACGTCGCCACCGGCACGGCCGACCTGGCCATCGAGGCCCTCTCCCTCGATCCCGAAAAGGTCGTCGGCGTCGACATCTCGGACGAGATGCTGCGTATCGGGCAGGAAAAGATCGAACGGCTGGGGCTGGCGGACCGCATCACGCTGCGCAAGGGCGACGCCGAGCGGCTGCCCTTCTCCGACTCCCAGTTCGACGCCGTCCTCGTGGCCTTCGGCGTGCGCAATTTCGAAAACCTCGAACAGGGACTTCGCCAGATCGCGCGGGTGCTCCGGCCCGGCGGGGTGCTCGTCGTGCTCGAGTTCAGCCGCCCGCGCCGCTTCCCCGTCAAACAGCTCTATCGTTTCTACGCCCGCCACATCCTGCCGCGCGTCGGCCGCTCGCTCTCCCGAAACGAGGGGGCCTACCAGTACCTGCCCGACTCCATCGCCGCCTTCCCGGACGGGCCGCACTTTCTCGACATCATGGAAAAGGCCGGGTTCAAAGACCTGCGCTGGAAACCCCTCACCTTCGGCATCGCCTCCCTCTACAAGGGAACCACCTGACCGGGAACCGCAGCGGGGAACCGGGCTACCCGTCCTGCCCCTCCCCGTGGCCCGGCGTCCGGTTGTTGCGGTACTTCGTCATGCAGCATTCGTTGATCTTGCCGCGCTTCCGGTACTCGACCTGATCCATGAGCCGGCGCATGATGTGCACGCCGAAACCGCCTTTCTTGTGGCGACGGGCATATTCGAAGATATCGGGTTCCTGATACGCCTTCGGGTCGAAAGATTCGCCCTCGTCGCGGATACGTACGGTCAGGCGGTCGGGTTTGACGATGACGGCGATATCGATCTGGTGCTCCCCTTTGCCCTTGTAGGCGTGCTCGATGACGTTGGTGCAGGCCTCGTCCACGGCCATCTTGAGCTGTTCGACGGCCTCCGGGCTCAGGTCCGCCTGCCGGGCGTGCGTCTCCACGAAGTGACGCACGTCCTCCAGGTAGCGCGTCGAGCTTGGGATGGTGAGCTTGTACACGGACTGGGCCACGGTCTTCTCGGATTGGGAACTACGGATGCGACGCCGTCATCGAGGGCAGGGATCAGGCCGGCTCGTCGGGCTGCTCGCCGTTCTGTTGAAAGCGGGCCACGGCTTCTTCCTCCGTCTGGACGATGTCGAACAGCATGGGAAAGCCCAGCAGGTCGAACACGTTGTAGACTTTAGGTTGCAGGGCCGCGATCTTGATGTCGCCGCCCTGTTCGCGCAATTCTTCGATATAGGCCATAAAGACGCCGAGGCCGGCACTCGAGATGTATTTCAGATTTTCTCCGTTGACGACGATTTTGCAACGGTTTTCGCGCCGGCACTTCTGGATGGCGGCCTCCAGCTCGGAGGCCGTGTGGGCGTCGAGCTCGCCTTTCAGGTCGAGCACCTGGATGCTGCCGTTCGTGCGGAATCCAACAGAAAAGTTGCTCATGGGATCGGGTTGCTGGAAGTAGGGTCAGCGGGGAGGTTACCCGGTGGATACCTCACCGGCGGCAGGTTGTTCGACGGCGGGGCGCCCGGCCCGGCGCTCGCCGGTCACCGGACCGGGCTGGTCGAGCCGGATGCCGTGCCATTTCAGGACGACCAGGGTCATGTCGTCATCATACTCCTTCTCCCCCAGGAAGGTGTTGAGGTCGTCGAGGAGGGCGGCATGCAGGTCGGTGGCGTCTTCATGCCGGTGTTCGGCCAGGACCCGGAGCAGGCGGTCATAGCCGTATTCCTCCCCGGCCGCGTTGCGGCTCTCGACGATGCCGTCGGTGTAGAGGACGAAGACGTCGCCGGGCTGCAGCCGGATGCGTTCTTCGGCCAGCATTTTCCGGAAGAGCGGGCCACGGTCCAGCCCGAGGCCGAGGCCGCGTGAACGCAGATACCGGGCCGATCCGTTGAGGCTGATGACGGCCGCCGGGCAGTGCCCGGCCCGGGCCAGCACGAACTCCTCCGTGTGCAGATCGAGCACGCCGTAGACGACGGAGATGAAGACGTTCTTCTCCAGGGAGCTGGCCAGCGCCACGTTGGCGTGGTGGAGAAAGTCGCACGGAGAAGGGGCCAGGCGGCTGACCGACTGGAAGATGCCCTGCATCTCGGCCATGTAAAACGCGGCGGACGTGCCTTTTCCGGACACGTCCGCGACGATGACGGCGAGGCGGTGGTCGTCGAGCCGGGCGAAGTCGTAGTAGTCGCCCCCCACTTCGAGGGCCGAGACGCTGGAGGCGGCCAGCGTCATGCCGGGCAGCACGGGCAGGCGTTGCGGGAGCAGCTTCCGTTGCACCGCCCGCGCGATGGCCAGCTCACGGGCCAGGCGCTCCTTTTCGAGTTGTTCTTCGAAAAGGCGGGCGTTGTCGAGGGCGAGGGCGGCCTGCGCGGCGAAGACGCTGATGGCTTCCACGTCATCCTGCTCGAAGCCGTGGGTGACTTCCTTCGTGGCAAAGAGGGCCCCGAGCACCTGATCGCGCGCCAGCAGCGGCACCACGAGCAGGCTGCCCAGGCCGTCCCCCGCCCGCGCGTCGACGCGGTGATCGGCCAGGGCCTGGTGCAGCACCAGGGGCGCCCGGCTCCCCCGAACCTCGTCGAAGAGGGCCTGCACGTCCACCAGCCGTTCGATCCGTTCCGGCGTCATGCCATGCGCGGCCACGATCCGGGGCTCCAGCGTGCCATGCTCCAGGTCCGGCAACGCCAGCCAGGATGCCTGCGCCGAGCACGCATCGATCGGCGAGGCGGCAATCGTGGTGAAAAGCTTCTCGGAATCGAAAACCTGGCTGACCAGATGGGAGAGCGAGTGCATCGTCGCCATCTCGCCCGCCTTCCGCTGGAAGTCGCTCGTGGTGGGCAGGTGGAAAAGCAGCGACAGGAACGCCGTGGTGCAGTAGAGGATGCCGAAATAGACGGCCAGCCCCGTAAAGATGGCCAGCGGGTAACTGTAGTAGAGCATGGAGCGGACCGCGCCCGGCACCAGCTCGAAGCCGTCCTCGGTGCTGCCGTCGATGCCGGCCAGCCCGATGAGCAGGATCAGGAGCAGAAACGCCATGCCGCTGGTGGCCATCTTGGCCCGGAACGAGAGCGTCACGATCCAGGAAAGGCGAAACGAGTTGACCACCATGAAGACGACCGCGGGAATGATGGCCAGGCCCTGCAACAGAAGCACCTCCTCACGCGGCGACCTCATGAAGCCCGAAAGGGCCGCCAGCACCATGAAACCGATCATCAGGTTCCAGTTGCGCTGGCTGCTCCGGGTCCGTTTGACGAGCACCAGTTCCCGGAAGCGAAGCAGCAGGATGAAGGCGAACGTCGTCTTCAAAAGCGCCAGCAGGCCCACCTTGAACGGCACCGACGGGGCCAGCGGCAGGGCGTTTTCCATGCTGAAGCCGACGATGCCCACCGGCGGGATCCGCGTGACGAGATAGCCCAGCAGCACGTAGAGCCCTCCCAGCAGCAGCGTCGTCCAGAAGATGCGGCCCGGCTCGGACCGCCGGTGCCGGAACAGCAGCGACAGCAAAAACCAGAAAGCGGCGTAGCCCGTCAGCACCACCACGTGGTACACCCCCTCGACGAGCAGCCCCGCCGGCTCGCCTGTGTTCCAGAGCAACAGGTGATAGCCCAGGGCAAGCACATAGCACACCCCCCACAGCGTCCCCAGCAGAACGTACTGCACGCGCGCTCCTCTGCCGGATGCGGGCAGTAGCCCCGGCGATCTGGACATCCGGAATGGCGGCATCAAACGTGGAGAAAAAGTGGGCATGCAGCGATCGGGCAGGCCGGGCAACCTTCCGGCGCCCTTTTACTTCCTCCCGTCAAACTTTGTTACGGGTACCGGTCGGCCGGGTGATCTGCTCAAGGTACGGCATTTTAGCGCCTTCCGGAAGGCACCGGCCCGTTCCGCCCGGAGCCTGACCGGGCCGGTGGGCGTACATGGCTCAAGCAACTTCGCCCGCCAGGGCACGTAGAGCCGGTGGAGCGCCGTTCCCCCGGCCTTGCGGCGGTTTCATACACCCCACCCCATGAAAAGACAACGCCTCGTTCGCTTCCAGATCTTCCTGCTCTTCGTCGCCATGGGCCTGGTGGTGGCGCGCGTCCTGATGGGCCCGCCGACGCCGCAGGGACTGATCGTTTTTACCCGGCTCGAACCCGGCCGGCTCGAACACGCCGGCTTCGTCCTCGACGGCCGCGCCTCCCTCTTCGTCGAAGCGACGGGATCCTTCGAAAACCTGGAGTCGTCCAGCCCGCTGGCGGCCTATGCCTGGATCCTCCGGCGGGACACGCGCGAGGTCGTCTGGCAGATGACGCCCACCACCGTGACGCACGGCCAGGGCACGCTGGCACACATCCGGGACAGCCTCTCGCTGCCGGCCGGCACCTACGACGTCTTCTTCACCACCTACGGCACCTCCCCGCAGGCACGGGAAGGCGCCTCGTTCCTCAGCCTCCGCCACCACTGGACGAGCGACGCCGACCGGTGGCGGCTCGTCCTCCAACCGGGCCAGGCCGTCACACCGTCCATTGCCCGCCCGCTTCTGCAGGAACGAGACGAGGACCTGGCCCCTCACGGCGCGCACATCACCTGGTCGTCGGCCCCGGCACGACGTGCCCAGCACACCGACGTCTTCCTCTTCCAGACCCGCCACCCGATCGAACTGACCCTCTATGCCGTCGGCGAGCTCTGCGAAGTGGATGCGGCACGCACCCGCACGCCGTGCGACTTCGGCTGGCTCGAAAACGCCACCAGCGACCGCCGCCTCTGGGAGATGACCTGGGACAACACCGAACCCGCCGGCGGCAGCGAAGCCAACCGGTACTTCCGGGGACGGCTTACGTTGCCGCCCGGCCTCTACCGGGCCGGCTTCACCACCAACGACCGCCATCATCCCGGCCGCTGGCACGCCAACCCGCCCCTCGACCCCGCCGCCTGGGGCCTGACCCTCTACGCCTCCGACCCCGCTGCCGTCACCCGGTTCGACCCGTGGACCCTCCGCACCCCGCTCGTCAGCCTCACCCGCGTGCCGAGCGACGCCCTCCGCTCCGCCCAGTTCGTCGTCGAAGAACCCGTGCGCCTGATCGCGTATGCCCTCGGCGAGATCAGCAGCGGCGGCAGCCGGTATGACTACGCCTGGGTCGAAAACAACGAATCGGGGGAACGCCTGTGGGAGATGACCCGCGAAGCCTCCCAGCCCGTCGGCGACGAGGACAGCGGCAACCGCGTCGAGATCGCTTTCCTGAACCTGTCGCCGGGCACCTACACGGTCGGCTTTCAAACCGACGGCTCCCATGCCTTCGGCGACTGGCGCAAGGCGGAGCCGCCCCATGCGGAGCGCTGGGGCGTCACCCTCTTCCCCCTCCCGGAGCAACTGCCCCCCGGCGTCTTCCGCGTCATCGACACCGAAAGCGCCGGCATCACGGCAGCCCCCCTGCCGGAAGCTCCCCCGCCCCCGCCTGGCACCGGCCGGGTCCTGCTCCGGCGTACCCGCCTCGGCAACGACGCCCGCGTCGAGTTCCCCTTCACCCTGGCCCGGCCGACCCGCCTCCGCATCACCGCCCTGGGCGAAATCTCGACCAGCGGCACCTACGACTACGGCTGGATCGAACAGGCCGACAACGGCGAAACCGTCTGGAAGATGACCCTCCAGAACACCCGGCCCGCCGGCGGCGACGACCGCAACCGCCGCTTCGACGGCGTCCTCACGCTCCCGCCGGGGGAATACGTCGCCTACTTCAAAACCGACTTCTCCCATGCCTACGGCGACTTCGACGACGGCGCCCCGGACGACCCCGCCGCCTGGGGCATCGTCATCGAACTTCTCGACGAATGAGCGCGCCTTCCCCGGTTCGTCGTAGCCCGCTTCCGACCGTCGCCCCATGAGAACCGTCGAACTGACGCTCTACGTCGAAGAACCGCTCCAGGAATGGCTCATCGCCTTCCTCGAAGACCTGGACTTCGACGCGTTTCTCCAGGAGGATCACCGCCTGAAGGCCTACCTGCCGGCGGCCCGCTGGAACGACGTCGCCCGGGAGCGGATCGAGCAATGGCTCCTGGCCCACGGCCTCGACGTGCCCATCGAGGAGCAGCTCATCGAGCCGCAGGACTGGAACGCGCAGTGGGAACGCTCCCTGCGCCCTGTTGCCGTCGGGCCGTTCCTCATCCGCCCCACCTGGACCGAGACGCCGCCCGAGCACGCAGACAAGATCGTCCTCGAGATCGATCCGAAGATGAGCTTCGGCACGGGCTACCACGAGAGCACGCGCCTGGTGCTCCGCGTGTTGCCCTCGCTCATCCGGGGCGGCGAGCGCGTCCTCGACGCCGGCACCGGCACCGGCATCCTCGCCATCGCCGCCGTCCGCCTGGGCGCCGCCGGGGCCCTCGCCTTCGACATCGACCCGTGGGCCGCCGAGAACGCCGCCGAGAACTTCGCCCGCAACGGCGTCGCCGACCGCATCGCGTTCCGTGAGGGTTCGCTGGAGGTCGTCCCCGAATCCGGCTTCGACCTGGTCCTGGCGAACATCAACCGGAACGTGCTGCTGGACCTGCTGCCCGGCTTCGCCGAGAAGACGCGCCCGGGCGGCCGGATCGTGCTCGCCGGTCTGCTCACGTCGGACCGCGACCGCATGCTCGAAGCCGCCGCCCGCATGGAGCGTGCGACGCGGCCCGCCCTGACGCCGCTCCACGAAGCCACCGAAGGCGAGTGGTGGTCGGTCGTCCTCGAGCGACCCGCATGAGCGCCACCCCGCCCGGAGATCCGCCCTTCAGCCCGGAGTCCGCGATGCGCCTTGCCACGATCGACGTCGGAACGAACACGGCGCTGCTGCTCGTGGCCGAGCAAGCGCCCGGCGGGCGGCTTCGCGTCCTGTACGAGGAGAGCCGCGTCATCCGGCTGGGGGAAGGCGTGGACCGGAGCCGTGTCATCCGTCCCGAGGCGATGGCCCGCCTGCGCGACGCGCTGCTCGCTTACCGGCACGTCGCCGACACGTACGGCGTGCAGGCGACGGTGGTGGCCGGCACGAGCGCCTCGCGCGACGCCGAGAACCGGGACGAGCTCGTCGCCTTCGTTCGTCGTGAGACGGGCCTGGCATACGAGATCCTCTCGGGCGACGAGGAAGCCCGGTGGAGCTTCGCCGGGGCGGTCTCCGCCTTCGACGACCTGCACGGCCCGTGCATCGTGTTCGACATCGGCGGCGGCTCCACCGAGGTCGTCGAAGGCGAGGCCGGGCCGGACGGCACGCCCCGCCTCACCTTCCGCACCAGCCTCGACGTCGGCACGGTGCGCCTGGCCGAGCGGTACTTCGCCACACAGCCGCCACCCGCCGGGGCCGTCGCGGCCGTACGGGCCGCGCTCGAG
>NZ_CP076718.1:1733474-1828032 GCF_011682235.2 Rhodocaloribacter litoris
GCCGCCCCCTCATCGGCGCGGCGGGGACGGCCGTGGTGCTGGCCCTGCTGCACCGGGGCCTGTCCGCCTGGCCCCCCGGCGGCGTCACCCTCACCCGCACCGACGTGGTGCGGTGGCGGCGGCGCCTCCTGGCCGCCACGTACGACGAGGTGCTGGCCCTCAACCCGGCGCTCATGACCGGCCGCGCCGATGTCTTCCCCACCGGCGTGCTCCTCTTCGAAGCGCTGATGCGGCACACCGGGGCCACCGCCTGCCGGGTCAGCCCGCGCAGCCTGCGTCACGGCCTCGCCCTGCGTTTTTTCTACCGGAACGGCCTACGTTGAGGATCGGACGAAGGCGGAACAATGGCTCCCGGCGCGGGTCCTATCGTCCCCATCCGGCTCCTTTTCGGCGCTCGACGAACGGCCCCATGACGACCTCTCTCGAACGGATTCTTGACGCGCTCGCCACGGTGGTGGACCCGGACCGGGGCAAGGACATCGTCCGTCTCGGGCTGGTGAAGGATCTCCGCGTCGAGGGCGACACCGTCGCATTCACACTCCTGCTCAAAAACCCCGCCGCCCCCTTCGCGCGGACGGCGGCCGAGCAGGCCCGGCAGGCGGTCCACGCGGCCCTTGGCCCGGCGGTGCAGGTGAACGTCCATGTCGACAACGAGATGATCGGCCTGGGCGATGACCTCACGCTCAGCGGCGCCGAGACGCCGAAAGCCGAGGAACGCCCCGTACACACCATCGCCGTGGCCTCGGGCAAGGGCGGCGTGGGCAAGAGCACCGTGGCCGTCAACCTGGCCGTGGCGCTGGCACGCGCCGGCTACGATGTCGGCCTGGTCGACACCGACATCTATGGCCCTTCCATCCCGACGATGTTCGGGCTGAAGGAGGCCCGGCCCCGCGTCAACGACGCTCGCAAGATCATTCCCCTGGAGCAGCACGGGGTGAAGCTGCTCTCGATGGGCTTCCTCGTGGATCCCGACAAAGCCGTCATCTGGCGGGGGCCGATGGTTTCGAGCGCCGTCAGGCAGTTTCTGAACGACACGGCCTGGGGCGCGCTCGACTTCCTCGTCCTGGACCTGCCGCCCGGCACCGGCGACATCCAGCTCACCATCGTGCAGACCGTCCCGCTCTCCGGCGCCATCATCGTCTCGACCCCGCAGGACGTGGCCCTGGCCGACGCCCGCAAAGGAGTAGCCATGTTCGAACAGGTGAACGTGCCGGTGCTCGGCCTCGTCGAGAACATGGCCTACTTCACCCCGCCGGACCTGCCGGACCGCAAGTACTACCTTTTCGGCGAGGGGGGGGCACGTCGCCTGGCCGAAGAGCTGGGCGTACCGCTTCTCGGAGAGGTGCCCATCGAACAGTCGCTCCGGGAGAGCTGCGACGCCGGCACCCCGGTCGTGCTCGCTGCCCCGGAGAGCGTCTCGGCCCGGGCCTTCACGCACCTTGCCGGGCAGGTGGCCCGCCAGACGGCCCTGCACCATGCCACACTCCCGTCCACCCCGCCGGTAGAAATCTCCTACCGTTAGGACGCCGCACCCGATCTTTTTGCATTGCCGGTCGTTAAAGCCCGAGCATCCTGACTGACTTCATCGCATGACCATGCCCGACGAAAAGCAAACCCCGAAGCCGGCACCGGCCGAGGAGCCCTACCGTCCCGGCGAAGATCCGGAGCTGCGCCAGCGCATCGAGGAAGCGCTGGACATGCTGCGGCCCTACCTGATGGCCGACGGCGGTTCGGTCCGCCTGCTCGACATCACGGAGGACTACGTCGTCGAGCTGGAGCTGCTGGGGGCCTGCGGTACCTGCCCGATGAGCACGATGACGCTGCGGGCCGGCATCGAGCAGGCGCTCAAGCGCACGATCCCACAGATCACCCGCGTCGAAGCCGTCAACGCCCCGGCCGCCTACTGACGCACCCTTCCCTGCTCTCCGGCTCCCTGCCCCGAACGTTCCGGCGTGTCGGGGTTTTTTTATAGCGGAGGTCATGGTTATGGAGGGCATGGCTGCCCTTAGCGAACGGCCCACACGTAGCCGCGGATCTGGACGCGTTGCGCGTCCCGCCGGCCCGGGCACGCCGGCGGACAGGGGGCGCACCCATAAAGGGTGCGGCTACATTGCGCTGCACAACGACACTTCAACCAACGCTATATGCCCTGCTTTCCAGGTGCACGCAGCGGAGCCTCACCGCAGCGTCGACCGGCCGGGCAACACTACCAGTGGTCTGTCGGTGCGTCCGCTCACCGATACCATACACAAACATTTCGTAGAGCAGGTATCAAATGCACAGTGGGAGACCAGGCATCTGGTCTCCCACTGTGGCACGTTTCCTGCTGCCGGGTGGACAGGCAATTTTTGCCTGCCGGCAGGGGAAAATCCGGTGCGCTCTTAAGTGCCTTACTTCAGGCGGACGACACGGGCCACGTGCTGATGTACCTTACCATCGTTGGCCGTAGCCCGCACCCTGAGGAAGTAGATGCCGGCCGACAGGCCACTGCCGTTCACGGCCAGCAGGTTGCCGGCCCCGGCAGCGAGGGTACCAAGCCGGTCCGTCCGCACTTCGCGTCCGAGCACGTCGTAGAGGGTAACTTCGACCGCCATCGGCTGGGGCAGATCGAGCCGTACGTTGATCCGGTCCTGGAACGGGTTCGGATAGATCCCCGTCAGGGCGAACTGGGACGGCACGGTTTCTCCCGGTTCGTTGGAGGTAGCACTGACCAGGATGGTCTTATCCCGCGTGACGACGGGCACCAGGTTGCCTTCCCCATCGACGAACTTGACGTTCTCGAAGCGTACTCTCACGCCGCTGTTGGGTGACACGTCGACGCCGAAAGCCAGCAACAGGCCGGCCCCGGAGAGGGGCGCCGTGTGGGCATAGACGACGCGGTAGCGCCCGTCTGCCACCTGCTGGGAGATGAACGAGGACCCCTGAACGTCAGAGAGGGTGCCTTCGCGCAGGACGTCGGTGATGGACAGCACGCCCGGGTCATAGACCAGGTCGAACTGATAACCGTGAACGCCCAGGTCGGTCAGGTCGCCCACCTCCAGTGCCAGCGTGTCGGGCCGGTCGGTGAGCAGCACGTCGGTCGGGATGGTAACGTCCACATTGCCGGCGACGGCCACCGTGCCCAGTTCGAACGTCTGGCTCTGCGGCGGGTTGTCGCCCACCGACAGCTTGACCGTGACGGTGGCTTCACTGGCCACCGGTTCATCACTCAGGGTAAAGCGCAGGGCGACGACCTGATCGCGCGTCACCTCGACGGCCGAGGCGGCGGCCGCGACAAAGCCGGTGCTGCCCTGCTGCGAAAAACCGCCGGCGGCGATCAGATCGCCGGCCACCGTACCCTCGGTTTCAGCCCCTTCGATCACCGCAGCGCCTTCCGTATCGAAGGCGACGTTAACCTGAACCCCCGAAAGGGCCGGGCTATCGCTGATGAAGATGGGGACCGTCACCGTTTCGCCGGGTGCTCCGGCGATCGGGCCAACACTGACGGACTGGGCTGCCGCGCTCCCCACCGTTGCGCCAAGCAGCAGCATCCCCAGAAGCAGTGCTGCATTTCGTTCTGTAAGAAATTTCCTCATGTCGGCAACCTCAATCTCTCGTGATTTCATATGGGCAGAGCAAAAGCCTTTCAGGCGATCCGGGGCGCCGGTGTGGCGCCCCGGATCACCCGGCTGGCAATTATCGGACCAACATCATCTTGCGCACAGCCGAGAAGCTGCCGGCCTCCAGGCGATAGAGGTAGAGACCGGAGGCAGCCGGCGTGCCGGCATCGGTCCGCCCATCCCAGATCACCGTGTGGTAACCAGGCTTCTGGGCCGAATCCACGAGCCGTGCGACCTCACGTCCCTGGATGTCATAGACCACCAGGCGGACGTGGACCTCTTCCGGAAGCTGGTACTTGATGTTCGTATGGCTCCGGAACGGGTTCGGATAGCTGGTCTCCAGGGCATAGACCTCGGGCACTTCGACGAGTGCCACCGGAGCCAGCTCGGCCGTCGTCTTGGCGTTGAGGCGCACCGTGCCCTGCAGCCCGTTGACCGTCTTCACATCGCCCTGTGCACGGAAGTGCAGGCGGACGACCTCATCGGCGGCCGGCTGCAGCCCCGCCATCGCCACACGCAGCACCCGTGCTTCGGCGTCGAAGTGGTGGGCCACCATCCAGCCTTCAGGCAGCGAGGCCTGGATCGCCTCGAACTCCACTTCCTGCGGCACGGGGATCTCCAGCTCGATGCCGTGCACGTTCTGGGCGGCTTTCAGCGCCACCGGGACGATCGCCACGCCGTTTTCGAACGTGACTTCACCCCAGGCGGCCTCACCGGCCACGTCGCTCAGACGCACGGCCGTCGTCTTGCCGGAGCCGCCGGCGAGCGCCTGCAGCATCAGCACCACGTCGGCCACATCGACCTCGCCGTCGCCGTTGAAGTCGGCCGCAGCCTGCTGCACATCCGTGAGCGTCACCTGGCCGACGATGGCCTGCAGCACCAGCACCACATCGGCCACGTCGAACGAGGCGTCGCCGTTGACGTCACCCTGGGACAGCCCCACGGCCACTTCGAAGCTGAAGCCGGCCTGCACACCGAGCGAGTCGGTGGCCGTCACCGTGATCGTGGCCATGCCGGCCGCCACGGCCGTCACCGTCAGGGTGTCCCCGCTGACCGCAGCCGTGGCAACGGCCTCGTCGCTGCTGGCGGCGGCGAAGGTGACCGGCGGCGTGCCGCCGGCGAAGAGACCGCTCAGCGTGGCCGTGCTATCCTCGCCCACGATCAGGGTGATCGTACCGAGCGAGTCGACGGCGACGAGCCCGGTGTTGACCGTGACCGAGAAGGCCTGCGTGGCCGTGTCGCCCAGGGCGTCGGTGGCCGTCACCGTCACTTCGGCCGTACCGGTGCCGACGCCCGTGACCGTCAGCGTATCGTTGCTGACCGCCACGGTGGCTACCGTCGTGTCGTTCGAGGCCGCCGAGAAGGCGTAGGGCGCCTTACCACCGGTGAAGTACGTTCCCAGCGGGGCGACCTGGACCGTCTGGTTCAGGTTGACACCCCGGTTGGCAATCGTACCCTGCGCCACCAGGTCCGCGTTGACGGTGACATCGAGCGTCGTGCTCGTGCTCACCCCCAGGCGGTCGGTGGCCGTGATCGTGATCGTGGCCGCACCGGCCGCCACGGCCGTCACGACGAGCGTGTCGCCACTCGTGGTCGCCGTCGCCGCGTCCGCGTTCGACGTGCTCACCACATAGGTGTAGCTCGGCGGAGGCGTCAGGAAGGGCGACCCGCCCATGAAGACGTCCGGCGTCAGCGTGACGTTCGCCGTCATGCCGGCGTTGAGTTCCACGGCATCCGGCTGCTCGGCCACCAGGTTGGTCTCCAGACCAAAGGTGAAGCGCTGGGTCGTGGTCTCCACGGCCCCGGAGACGCCTCCGACACGGACCACCGGATGATCGTTCGACGGGCTGGCGTTGAAGTTGTTATACCCGGCCGTACCGGTGATCAGGGCCCACGGGTTCGCCGTCGAACCGTCGAAGCGGCGGATCAGGCGCGTGTTGTTGACGTCTTCGGCCACGAACTCGTTGTAGCCCTCCGCTTCAAACCGCAGGTCGTACACCACGTTGCTCGGCAGCGTCCCGCTGCTCCGCACCAGCCAGTAGAAGCTCGGGTAGCGGTTGATGACGAGGCTGCCATCCATCAGCGGGAAGCCGTTGCTGCCGGCCGGGTCGCCGTCGAAGTAGCCGGCGAACAGGTGCTGCACGCCGCTGGCCTGCAGCGTCTCGTCGTTCTGGAAGGTGAACACGGCCGGCCGCAGGTGGGCCACGTCGGCATCGGCATCGTAGGTGCCCAGCGCACCGAACGTCAGCACATAAGCTTCCGCGTTGGTGTCTTCACTACCGGCATCCTCCAGAGGCAGGCGCACGTTGCCCCGGATGGCCCCCTTGCCCGAGGAGACGTCCACCAGGGCCGCATCGGTGGCGCTGTCAAACGCCGGCGCGATCCAGTTGGTGCTACCCGTCTGGAGCAGCCCCTTGGTCAGGATGATCGTGTTGACGTCGTTGTCGTTGATGGTCAGGTTGCCCCCCGAGACCATGACGCCGGCCGCGTTGTTGACCTGCAGGTGAACCGGATCCGGGCTGCCGGAAGCAAACGTCATCCCGGCGGACGGCACCGTGAAGGTCTGCGCCGACGAGCCGGCAAACGCCAGCGTCCCCGGATTACCGGCCCCGGCTTCCACGTTGCCTACGCCGATGACCGTGGCATTCCCGGTAACCGTCAGCGTCCGGCTGGCCGACGTGGTGGTGATGTAAACCTCACCATTATCCAGGATCAGGTCCCCGACCGTGACATTGGCATCCGGGAGATCAAGCGTGGGGGTACCGGCCACACCGGTGTTCGTGTCTTTCACCGTCAGCGAGAGGATGTTTGCCGACGTTTTCAACTCCCCACCGGCAACATAGGCCGTACCCACATCATCCGAATACACCAGGTGATAGTCGGTGACGGCGATTTTGTCGTCGGACGTCTCGCTAAACGAGCCATTATTGGCACGTTCAATCGTACCGCCCGAGGCCACCGTCAACGTGACCGTAGCACCGCCGTTGCTCACAGAAATCGCGGCACCGTCGGCCGTCAATTTGCTGTTGACGGTGACATTCTGATCAACCGTCAGAGCGGCCTGCGCGGTGAGCGTGGCCACGGAAGCCGGAAGCTCGACATTCGTAGTCGCCGCGCCCGTGTAGGTCACATTCAGGTCACTCCCCAGCACCACGTCGTCGGCATCGGTGCCCAGGGCCTGGTCGACGCCATAGGTGACGGAAGCCCCGTCGAGGATGATCACGTCGCCGCTGTCATCGCTGTCACCATCCACCGAGATGGCGGCATTGGCGACGAGGGTGTTCCGGATCTCGATGCTGTCGTCGTTACCGGCCGTGAGCGCCTGGCTGACCGTCAGGTTCGGGAAGGACACCGTGCCGCCGCCCGTGCTGAAGGTGCCGGCGCTGTTCCAGATGACGTTCCCGCCATTGGCCACATAGGAGCCGGCCGTATAGGTGTAATTACCCTGGAACTCCAGATGGTTGCTGCCGAGGGAAACCTCGCCCTGCGTGTGGGTAAAGGTCCCCTGCACCTGGAACGTACCGGAGCTCGGTCCACTGGAGGTGAGCATGACCCCGGCGGCCGCGTCGATGGTCACCGCCGGGAGCTGCACGGTCGTGAAGCCGGCATTCGAGTCGAAGGGGGCCTGGACCATCGTGCCTCCCACCTTCAGCGTACCGGTCGCGGCGGCGAAGTCATCCTTCAGGGTCACCGTGCCGGAGGCCGTCACGGTGTTACCACCTGCAATGGTAAACAGCCCCTCACCCGAGGTGGTGTCACCATCATCCACCGTCAACGAACCCGTCACCGTCACGTTGCTGTTGATCGTCGCCGCAGCTGCGACCGACAGGTTGGCAATCGACTTGCCGTTGAAGTTATGACCGGCGGTGCTGCCCGTCAGCTTGAAGGTACCGGTGCCCGCTACGGCAGCATTGGTCGCCACCGTAATATCATCTCCGAGCGTGAGCGTATGGGTGCCGATATCCAGCGTGGCAAAGTCTACTACGGTAAAGGTTCCATTCACCGTCACATTGCCGGTCAGCAGCATGGAGCTGGGCTGAAGGCTGATGGCGTTCACCGTTACATTGCCACTGACCGTGGCATTGCCCAGGCTCAGGCTGGCATTCTGGTTCACCGTAACGTTTCCGGTGATCGTAGGGCTGCTGCCGCCCAGCGAAGCCTGAAGGCTGGCCTGCGAGGCAACCGTCACATCCCCGGCAATGGTCTTGACACTCTGGATGGTCGCACTCGCGTTCGAGGCAACCGTCACATTGCCCAGCTCCGAGGCCACGCTGCTGCCCGTGTCCCCGTTGATCGTCACACCGCTGGCCGAGATCTGCAGCGAGGGATCCACATCGCCCGACACCGTGTGGGTCGTGTTGGCACCGCTCAGCGTCACCGTACCGGTACCACTCAGCACACCGGTAACGGTGAGGCTACCGCTAACCGTGGGCGTGGTGGCACCAAAGGCTGCCGTATGGTTGGAACCAATGGTAAGATTCGGGAAGGTCCCGCTGCCGTTGAAGGTCGAGCTGGTCGCCGTGCTGCCACTGGCTGTGGCCACCGTGCCGTTCTGGATCAGACCATCGTTCGTCAGCGTCGCGCCGTTGGCCACGGTGAGCGTGTTGCCGCCGAGGTCCACAACGGCGGGCGTGGTACCGGAGTCGCCACCGTCGGGATCGACAGCCAGCGTACCATTCACGGTCAGGTTGGCCGCAAGCGAGAGCGTACCACCGTCATTAACCGTGAGCGTAACACCATTGCTAAAGATGCTACCGCTGCCGATGGTCACCGAGGCCTGGGCCGCCACCGTAACCGCCATGGCACTCGGCGACTCGATCGTCAACCCCAGGCTGTTCAGCACAAACGTCGAGGCGTCCGTACCATCGCCGAAGTTAACCGTCCCCGCGTTCAGGTTCAGGCTGTTCAGCGTTACACTACCGCTTTCGGCAACGAACGTGATGTTATCCTCCTTGTTGGTCAACGCCTGGGTAATCGTAAACGAACCGGGGTTGATGGCAACCACAATGGACTGTGCCCCATTGCTCCCCACCCCGTTGATCGCCGTGATGGCCGCATCAACGGTGGTATAGGTACCATTGATGGTCCCTTCACCCCCGGAAACGGTTACCTGTGCCCGGGCGCCTCCGGCACCGACGAGCAGAAAGGCAAAGACGGCCAGTAAGGCCGCCGGCAGTCGTTGCAACGTGCTCATAGAGCGCACCTCCTTTTCTGAGTCTGGTTGGTATCTTGCTTCTCGCTTGCTGCTAGAGTATAGCCCCGCAACAGAACAGGGCCCCCCGTACGGTTTCTGGTTTCAGGTTAAGAAAAAGCGTTAGAAAGTTAGACGGCACAGGCCAGAAACACAAGCCTGCCGTCCGTCGAAGGTATACACACGAAGAAATGGCAACACTCTATCGCCCCCTTCCCTCTCGTGCGCCTTCACGCTTTATTCACAAAACGACTTTTTCGAACGCGCCAATATAAATATCCATGCCCGGACAGATCAAGCAAAAAGGTCATTCCTGCGCTTTTATCCCTTTCTCAACCCGATCTGGTACAGAACCATCCCGGTTTGCCGCTGTAGCAGCGTACACGAAAATTTGCCCATCCCGCTCTATGCATTTATGCCAGGCCCGGCGAACACATGCGTGACGGCTCACAACGGCCCGGGCAAGAAAAAACAGGAAGTCTTTGTTTTACAAACTGATGTTACGCAGTTGAAACCTGTGGGATAGCAGGACTACCCCTCCGTCGCTTCGCGACACCTCCCCTTCGCATGGGGAGGATCCGGACGGCCGCGTCGTGCCAACCCGAGCCCTTCCCCCTGGCCGCCCCCGGCGGCCGCACAGGGGGAAGTACCCCGAAGGGGGGATGGGGGTCAAACCCCGCCGCGACATCGCCATCGTCCAGATCCTACCCCTCCGTCGCTGCGCGACACCGCCCCTTCGCATGGGGAGGATCTGGTGCGACGCACTGCGCAACGCCAGACCCTTCCCCCTGGCCGCAGGCCACGCAGGGGGAAGGTCCCCGAAGGGGGGATGGGGGTCGCCCTCTCCCTGGTCGAGGGGCCTGCCACGAAGCGAAAGGAAAGCAACGTGACGGCTTCGTCGCCTACTGCGTAACTCTCAAGCGGGTCATAGCCATTGAAGGCGTCGGTGTGCAGCGCGATGTAGCCGCACCCTTCACGGGTGCGCCCCATGGCCCACCGGAGAACCCGGGCTGAAGCCCGCGGCTACACGTGGGCAGCCCGGGCCGACGGGACGCGCAACGCGTCCAGATCCGCGGCTACACGTGGGCCGTTCGCTCAGGGCAGCCATGCCCTCAATAAAAATGACCTCCGCTATAATACAGCCTTCGGAGCAGCACGTTGCTGCGCCGTCATTCCCGAGAACCGGCGTCCAGGTATTCCTGCAGGATGACGGCGGCGGCGGCGGCATCGACGCGGGCCCTGTCGCGGCGGGCTTTGCGACGGGCTCCCGCCTCCCGGATGGCCTGCCGGGCCATCTCCGACGTGTACCGCTCGTCCCACGTGACGATCTCGACCCCGGGCAGGGCGTTCCGCAACCGGTTGATGTACTGTCGCACGCGCCGGGTGGCCGCGCCTTCGGTGCCGTCGGGCAGGAGCGGCCACCCGACGACGATCACCTCGATGCCCTCCTCGGCCCGGAGCTGCCGGAGCACCGCCACGGCCTCCGACGGGCCATAGGTCCCGAACGGACGGGCAAAGAGACGGAGCGGATCCGCCACGGCCAGGCCGACGCGCTTCGTTCCATAATCGACCGCGACGATACGCGGCGCTCCGATCGGTTCCAGCATGACGTGTCGAACACCCGTTCAAAACTGAATCGGCATCGTGCCTCCCGGCCGGGCGACCCGCCGCCCACATACAACGTGCAACCTGAAAACGTTCAACGGGCAACCTGAAAACGTTCAACGGGCAACCTGAAAACGTTCAACGGGCAACGGGCAAAAGGAACGGGCCGAAGAGCCTCCGCTCCTCCGGCCCGCCCGTAACACGTCCGGCGCGTGCGGGATCCCCCCCGCTCAGGAACGACCGTTCTCGTGCAGGACGGCCTCCTCGGGATGATCGGCACTCCCTTCAGGGATTTCGTAGTTCAACTCCTTCAGGGGCTTCTGCAGCACCTCCTTCAGCCGCTTGCTCGGCTTGAAGTGGGTTTTCCGCCGGCTGGGGATGAAGACCGTCTCGTTGGTCTTGGGGTTGCGTGCCTTCGGTTTGGCCTTCGTCTTCTTCACCTCAAAGACGCCGAAATCCCGCAGCTCGATGCGCACTTCCGGGTCGGCCTCGATCATGAGCTCGCCCAGCGCGGTTACGACCGCACTCACCCAGGGCTCGCTCTTGTAGATCGGCTCGTTCATCAGCTCGGCGACACGCCGTGCGACATCCTTCTTCGTCAGCGTCACAGGTTTTTCCGACATGGTCTGAACTCCTTGTTTCTTCATGAGGTTAGCTGGCTGTGGCGAAAAACCGATTCCGTTGGCGGTCCACCCGGCAGGCCGCCGCGCAGCGGCACATCGCACCGCCGGCAACGCCCCGGCCCCACAGGCAGGGCGGCCCATGCCGGTTCATCCTGAATCGGCCCGCTTCCTTCCCTCCGTAAGCCGGGCGGACGGAAGCGCTTGTGGCTTCTTCGCGGCGCGCCTGCGCCGCGCCGAAACATCCCGCTGGTGCCCGTACACCATCCCCCTCGAAATAAACAACTTGAAGCCGTGCCGAAGATACGTTCTACCGGAAAGAAAAGGAAAAGACCCGGGGCGAGGTTTTTTTAACTTCTTGCGAACTATCACGCAATCTTCAAGGGCCTTTCACGCGGGGGTCAGGACTCGTCCGCCTGTTCTTCGAAGCGATAGACCCCGTAGATGCCGTCGATGCGTTTGATCCGTTCGATGAGGCGGCGCAGGTGTTCGAGGTCGCTCACGTAGAGGACCAGCGTCCCCTCGAAGACGCCGTCCTCGCTGTCGACCGTGATCGAGCGGATGTTGGTCTTGAGGTTTTTGGAGATGACGGTGGTGATGTCGCTGACGATGCCGACGCGGTCCTCCCCCATGATGCGCAGGGCCGCGACGAACTGCACGTCTTTCTGCCGGCTCCACTCGACGGGCACGACGCGGTCCGGGTGGTTGATGAGCAGGTGGGGGGCATTGCGGCAGTTGACGCGGTGGATCTTGATGCTGCCGGTCCGGCTCACATAGCCAAAGACCTCGTCGCCGGGAATGGGGTTGCAACAGGTGGCATATTTGGTGACGATGTCGGTGTGCAGCTCGCCGTCGATCATGAGGGCGGGGCGCCCCGAGGCCTGTGCCGTGTCGAGGAACGACTCGTACTGCAGGCGCAGGGCGGCTTTCTCCTGTTCCGCCTCCTCGCCCGCGGCCGCGTCGTCCCGCTCCCGGAGGATGGCCCGCACCAGCTCGTCGGCATCGAAGAGGCCGACCCCGATCTCGTAGAACAACTGCTGCTGGTTCGGGAACTTGAGCCGGTTGGCGACGCGGTTGAGCTCCTGCTCGTCCACTTCCAGCCCGGCGCGGCGCGCGCGCTTCTGCCAGATCCCGCGCCCGTGCTCGATCGCCTTCCGGCGCGACTCGTTGATCCAGTGCCGGATGCGGCTACGGGCCTTGTGCGTGACGACGAACTTGATCCAGTCCGGGTTGGGTGATTGTTTCTTCGAGGTGATGATCTCGACCTGGTCCCCGCTCTGGAGCTTGTAGGAGAGGGGCACCATCTTGCCGTTCACCTTGGCCCCGATGCAGTGGAGCCCCACCTCGGTGTGCACCTTGAAGGCAAAGTCGACGGGGGTGGCGCCCCGGGGCAGCGTCATCAGGTCCCCGCGCGGGGTGAAGGCATAGATTTCCTCCTCGTAGAGGTTCAGCCGGAACTCGCGGACGAACTCGGTCGCCTGCTCCGGGCGCGGGTTCTCGAGCAGGTCCCGGACCCATTCGAGGAACTGTTCCATACGGGGGTCGGCCCGGGTAACGCCTTCCTTGTACTTCCAGTGGGCGGCCACCCCGCGCTCGGCGATCTCGTGCATCTCGCGCGTGCGGATCTGCACCTCGACGCGGCGCCCCTCCGGCCCGAGCACCGTCGTATGCAGGCTCTGGTATCCGTTCGACTTCGGCACGGAGATGAAGTCGCGGAAGCGCTCGGGCAGCGGCTTGTACAGATCCGTGACGATCGAATAGACGCGCCAGCAGTCCTCCTTGCCCTTGCGTCCCTCGCTCTCGAGCACGATGCGGATGGCGAAGACGTCGTAGATCTCGTCGAGCGGCTTGTCCTGCCGCTTCATCTTCCGGTAGATCGAATACAGGTTCTTCGAGCGGCCATAGATCTCGAACCGGAAGCCGTCCTGTTCGAGGCGCTGCTTGAGCGGGCCGATGAAGGAGCGGATGTAGGCCTCCCGTTCCTGCTGCGAGGCCTTCAGCCCGGAGACGATCTCGCGGTAGGCCTCGGGGTTGAGCACCTTGAGCGACAGGTCCTCGAGCTCGCTCTTGACGGCGTTCAGGCCGAAGCGGTGCGCCAGCGGGGCAAAGAGTTCGAGCGTTTCGGTGGCGATCTTGATCTGCTTCGGACGCGGCAGCGAATCGATCGTCCGCATGTTGTGCAGGCGATCGGCGAACTTGACGAGGATGACGCGGATATCCGTCGCCATCGAGAGCATGAGCTTGCGGACGTTCTCGGCCTGGCCGAGCTCGCGGCTGGCGAAGACGCCGCTGATCTTGGTGACCCCGTCGACGATGTTCGCCATCGTCTCGCCGAACTCCTCACGGATGAAGTCGAGCGAAAGCTCGGTGTCTTCGACGACGTCGTGCAGGAAGGCGGCCGCCACGCTGAGGTCGTCGAAGCCGATGTCGTGCACGACGATCTCGGCCACTTCGAGGGGGTGGACGATGTAGGGTTCTCCCGTGGCGCGGCGGTCGTTGCGATGCGCCCAGTAGGCCAGCCGGAACGCGCGCCGGATCAGTTCCTCGTCCACCGAAGGCAGGCACATGCGGCAACCGGCGAGCAACCGCTCCAGCCGTTCCTCAAAGACGGGCTCGACGGCCAGGTCATGCCCCCTGAGGATGGCAGAGGCCTGTTTCAATATGGGAGAAGCCTGAAGCATAGGGACGCCATGATCATCCGCAACAACCCGCAGCCGTCCCGCCTGATCACGGGCACACCGGGAATCCAGATCTATTAACACCCAGAACGAGGTCAGTTCCGCAAACCCGGGCCGGCCCGGTCTCAAAAACGGCACCAACGCAAAAAGGCGCTCTCCGGCGTAACGAGAGCGCCTTTGCGAAACGGGGGTATTGCGTGGCCCGGGGCGTCGTTCGTGGGGGCGCCTCTGCTACGCCCGGCTCCGGTGCCCGCCGGCCGGTCGCTATTCCCCTTCCTTTTTTTCTTCCTCCGGACCGGCCTCATGACCGGTATCGGCCGCTTCTTCCCCGGCTTCGGCCTTCGGCGTCGCTTCGGCCTCGGCCGGCTCTGCCGCCGCTTCGGCTTCGGCCTTCGGCGTCGCTTCGGCCCCGGCCGTTTCTACCGGGGTTTCCTCGACCGCCTCGGCGGCGGTCACGTCCTCCACTTCCGGCTCGGCCGGTGAGGGGGTGGCGGCTTCGGCCGCGGCAGCCGCCGGGGCGGCCTCGGTGCTCCGGCTCCGGCGACGGCGGCCCCCGCCCCGGCGCGTGCGGCGCCGCGAGGCCCCTCCGGCACCGGCAGGCTTGACGTCGTTGTAATCGACCAGCTCGATCATGGCCAGCTCGGCGGCATCGCCGGCCCGGCGGCCCAGCTTGACGATCCGCGTGTACCCGCCCGGCCGGTCGCCGATGCGCTCGGCGATCTCACCGAAGAGCTCCTTGACGGCATGCTTGTCCTGGAGGTAGCGGAAGACCTGCCGCCGGTTGTGCGTGGTGTCCTGTTTGGCCCGGTTGATCAGCGGCTCGACGTACATGCGCAGCGCCTTGGCCTTGGCCACCGTCGTGGTGATGCGCTTGTGGCGAATCAGCGCGTTCGAAAGGGCGGCCAGGGTCGCCTTCCGGTGGCTGTGCGTCCGGCCCAGCTTGAATCCTTTGTGTTGGTGTCTCATGACTTCCGTACGGGATTGATCGGTTGAACGGCAGGCCGTGGCCGGGCTCCGGGCGGCCCCGCATCCGGCTTGCGATACGCGCCGCCGCCAACCGGCACGCTAGCTGCGAACTTCTTCGAGGTACTTGTCCACGTCCATGCCGAAGTGCAGGTTGCGTTCTTCGAGCACCTGGATCAGCTCCTGGAGGGACTTCCGGCCGAAGTTGCGGAACTTCAGCATCTCGGACTCTTCGCGGCGGACGAGGTCGCCGATCGTCTTGATGTTGGCCGTCTTGAGGCAGTTGTGGGCCCGCACCGAGAGGTCGAGTTCGTCGACCGACTGGGCCAGCAACTCGCGGATACGCTGCACCTCGGCGTCGACCTCCTTCTCCTCGGGGGTCGGCTGGGGCTCGCTGTCCATCTTGATGAACAGGTTGACGTGGTCCCGCAAGATGGTGGCGGCCTGTGCCAGGGCCTCGTCCGGGGCGATGGAGCCGTCGGTATCGATCTCCATCGTGAGCCGTTCGAAGTCGATCTTCTGTCCCACGCGCGTCTGCTTGACGGTGTACCGGACGTTTTCGATCGGCGTGAAGATGGCATCGACGGCGATGACCCCGATGGGGTCGTCGGCGCGTTTGTTCTCGTCGGCGGGGACGTAGCCGCGCCCGCGCCCGAGCCGCAGTTCGACGCTCAGGTGGGCATCGTCGGCCAGCGTGGCGATGTGGTGGTCGGGGTTGAGCACCTCGTAGTCGCTCGTGGCCTTGCCGATGTCGGCGGCCGTCCAGGCCCCCGGGCCGTTGAGCGTCAGGTGGATGACGCCTTCGGCGTTTTCGTTCGCCTTGAAGCGTACCCCTTTGAGGTTCAGGATCACGTCGGCCACGTCCTCGGTCACGCCCGGGATCGTGGAGAACTCATGCTGCACCCCGTCGATCTTGACGGCCGTGATGGCCACCCCCGGCAGGGAGGACAGCAGCACACGCCGCAGGGCGTTCCCGATGGTCACGCCGAATCCCCGTTCCAGCGGTTGAATCACAAAGCGCCCGTAGGTCTCGGTGATCTCTTCTACTTCAACGCCTTCCGGCATTTGAATCGCAAACGTGCTCATAGTAGATCGATCAATACTTTAGCAGGATGGCAGGCGGCCCCGGCCGAGGCCGGCGCACCTGCAGGATGGTTCCCTTCCGCCCGTGCAGGGAACCCACGCCCCGGCACCGCGCGGCACTACTTCGAGTAGAGCTCGACGATGAGGTGCTCGCGGATGTTCTCCGGGATGTCTTCCCGGTTCGGGTAGTCGAGAAACTTGCCCTGCATCGCCTTGCGGTCCACTTCCAGCCAGGGGAAGCTGCGGCGACTGCGCTGGAGCGACTCCCGGATCACCTCGAGGTTACGGCTGCGCGGGCGGACGGCGATGACGTCCCCGCTGCGAAGCTGGTACGACGGGATGTCAACCACCTGGTCGTTGACCATGATGTGGCCGTGGTTGACGAGCTGCCGGGCCTGGCGGCGCGTCCGGGCAAAGCCCAGGCGATAGACGGTGTTGTCCAGCCGGGCTTCGAGAAACTTGAGCAGGTTCTCGCCCGTGACGCCTTTCTTGCGCGAAGCTTTCTCGAACAGGTTGCGAAACTGGCGTTCGAGCAGCCCATAGGTGTACTTCGCCTTCTGTTTCTCTTTCAACTGCACGGCATACTCGCTCTCTTTCGAGCGGCGCGAGCGGCCGTGCTGCCCCGGCGGGTAGGGCTTGCGCTCGACGGCCTTGCTGGGGCCGAAGATCGGCTCCCGGAACCGCCGGGCAATCTTCTGTTTGGGGCCTCGGTATCGGGCCATGGTCGGTGCTCCTGTCTCGTTTGTTTAAAAGGACAACAAACGTACGGATACGCCCGCAGCGTATCCGTAACCGGGCTTAGGCCGAAGGGCTCACACGCGGCGGCGCTTCGGCGGCCGGCAGCCGTTGTGCGGAATGGGCGTCACGTCGCGGATCGTGGCGATCTCGAGGCCGGCGTTGGCCAGCGCGCGGATGGCCGACTCGCGGCCCGCGCCGGGCCCCTTGACGAACACGTCCACGCGGCGCAGGCCCAGGTCATAGGCTTCCTTGGCCGCCGCCGAGGCCGCCACCTGGGCCGCATACGGCGTGTTCTTGCGGCTTCCCTTGAAGCCCATCTTACCCGAGCTGGCCCACGAGATCGTGTTGCCGTACTGGTCGGTGAGCGTGACGATCACGTTGTTGAAGGTCGCCTTGATGTGGGCCTGCCCGTTCGATTCGACGACGACGTTCTTCTTACGGACGCGGCTTCCGCCTCTCTGTCTCTTTGCCATAGTCTAGCTTGATGCGGTCGGCTCCGGACCGGCAGCCTCCGGCGGGCTCCGGTCTTCACGGGAAGACCCGGCCCGGCCCGGCCGCCGGACACGGTCTTACTTACGGGGTGCCTTCTTCTTGCCGGCAACGGTCTTGCGCTTCCCTTTGCGGGTGCGGGCGTTCGTCTGTGTGCGTTGCCCGCGTACCGGCAGCCCCCGGCGGTGACGCAGCCCCCGGTAGCAGCCGATGTCCATCAGCCGCTTGATGTTGAGCTGCACCTCCGTGCGAAGCTGCCCTTCTACGATGTAATGATCCTCGATCAACCGGCGGACGGTGCGGGTCTGCTCCTCCGTCCAGTCCTGCGGGCGCGTGTCGACGTCGAGCCCGGCCCGCTGCAGAATCTCCCGGGCCCGCGACCGGCCGATCCCGTAGATCGACGTGAGCGCGATCTCGCCGCGCTTCTGGGGAGGAACGTCAACTCCAGCGATACGTGGCATGTTTGATGGCAGGTTGTGGATTGCAGCGCACAGGGGGCCTCCCGGGGCCCGACGCCCACGCCTGAAATCCGGGATGAAACTACCCCTGACGCTGTTTGTGCTTGGGGTTCTTCTTGTTGATCACATAGATGCGGCCCTTCCGACGCACGATCTTGTCGTCGGCGCTCCGCTTCTTGACACTGGCACGAACTTTCATGACGCTGGTCTGGGCTGGGTGGCTAAACAGGGAGCCGGGGAAACTTCGCGTAGCCGGTGTGTAACGCCGCTTCGCTCGATAAGTTCGCCGGACGTCATTTGTACCGGTAGACGATCCGGCCCTTGGTCAGATCGTAGGGGGAGAGCTCGACCTTGACGCGGTCACCCGGCAGGATCTTGATAAAGTGCATCCGCATCTTGCCCGAGAGCAGTCCCAGAATCTCGTGGCCGTTCTCCAGACGCACGCGGAACTGGGCGTTGGGCAGGGCCTCGATGACCTCCCCGTCCTGTTCGATCGGCTTCTGTTTAGCCATGGTGAATGAGTTCTGCGTTGAGCTTGTAGGGAGGCGTCCCGATCACCTCCTCGATATAGGCGAACGTGGTCAGCACTTCGGGGGGGCCGCCGCGCTGCACAGCCACCATGTGCTCGTAATGCGCCGAAGGTTGCCCGTCGGCGGTGCGGACCGTCCAGCCGTCGGCCTCGGTGACGACCTCGGCCGTGCCCAGGTTGACCATCGGCTCGATGCAGAAGGTCATGCCGGGCTTGAGCTTGCGGCCGGTCCCCCGTCGCCCGAAGTTCGGAACCTGCGGGTCCTCGTGCAGGCGACGGCCGATGCCGTGCCCGACCAGGTCCCGCACGACGCCGTAGCCGTACTGCTCGCAGTGGGTCTGCACGGCATAGGCAATGTCGCCGACGCGGCGTCCCGCCACCGACTCGGCGATCCCTTTCAGCAGCGCCTCGTAGGTGACGCGGCAGAGCTGTACCCGCTCGGCCGAGATCGCACCGACGGCAAACGTGTAGGCGCTGTCCCCGTAATAGCCGTTGAGCACCACCCCGCAATCGACCGAGAGCAGGTCCCCCTCCTCGAGCGGCACCTCGTCCGGAATACCGTGCACCACGACGTCGTTCCGCGAGACGCAGAGCGTGGCCGGGAAGACCCGCCCGCCCACCTGGTATCCCTTGAAGGCCGGCACGGCCCCGTGGCGACGGATGAACGCCTCGGCGACCGCATCCAGCTCGCGCGTCGTCACGCCGGGGCGGATGTGCCGGGCCACCTCGGCCAGCGTCCGGCCGACCAGCTCGGCACTCTCCCGCAAACGGGCCAGTTCGCGATCGCTCTTCAGATGTACCATCCGTCGCTGTCGTGTTTTCAGACGCGGCGCCCGCGCACGCGGCCGCTCTTCATGAACCCGTCGTAGTGACGCATCAGCAGGTGGCTCTCGATCTGCTGCAGCGTGTCCAGCGTCACGCCGACCAGGATGAGCAGGCTCGTACCTCCGAAGAAGTGGGCGAAGCCAGGCGTCACGCCCGCCTGCATGGCAATGGCCGGCAGGATCGCCACCACGCCCAGGAAGATCGCGCCGGGCAGGGTGATCCGCGTCAGGATGTTGTCGATGAATTCGCTCGTCTGCTTGCCCGGCCGGATCCCCGGGATGAAGCCGCCCTGCCGCTTCATCGTGTCGGCCATCTCCTTCGGGTTGACGGCGATGGCCGTGTAGAAATAGGTGAAGAAGACGCAGATGAAGAAGAAGACGATGGAGTACCCCCAGCCGGAGATGTCCGAGAACCAGGCCCCGAACTGCTGCATGAACGCACTGTCCGGGAAGAAGGACGCCACCGTGGCCGGCACGAACATGATCGACTGGGCGAAGATGATCGGCATGACGCCCGCCGCGTTGACCCGGAGCGGCAGGTACTGCGTCGTGCCGCCGTAGACCCGCCGCCCGACGACCCGCTTGGCGTACTGCACCGGGATCCGGCGCGTGCCCTGCGTCACCAGCACCACCCCGGCCGTCACCAGCGCCAGCACGCCGATCTCGACCAGGAAAATGAACAGGTTGCCGGCCAGCTCGAACTCGTTGATGAGCGCCGTCGGCAGGAAGGCGATGATGCTGATCATGATGATCAGCGAGATGCCGTTGCCGATGCCGTTCTCGGTGATACGCTCGCCCAGCCACATCACGAAGACCGTGCCGGCCGTCAGCACGATCATCGTGGTGAAGATGAAGAAGGTCGGGTTGATGATGATGGCCTGCCCGGTGGCCCCGTACTGCAGGTTGATCGCAAACCCGACGGCCTGCAGGGCGGTGATGCCGACCGTCCCGTAGCGCGTCAGCTGGGTGATCTTGCGACGCCCTTCCTCCCCTTCGCGCTGCAGCTTCTGGAAGTAGGGCACCACCGCCCCCATGAGCTGGATGATGATCGAGGCGGTGATGTAGGGCATGATGCCCAGGGCAAAAATGCCGGCGGCGCTGAAGGCGCCCCCTACGAACATATCCAGCAGCCCGAACAGGTTGTTCTGATCCCCACCCGCCGCGTTGATCTCGGCAAGGACGTGGGCATCGACGCCGGGCAGCGTCACGTACGTGCCCAGGCGGTAGACGATGAGCAGGCCGAGCGTGTAGAGGATACGCCGCCGCAGCTCCTCGATCTTCCAGATGTTTCGAACACTCTCAGCGAGACCGGCCATAACGGATCGCGGATGATGGATGGCGCAGGACGAACGGGCCGGCCGGGCCCTCGCCCTCCGTCATCCGGAATCTACGGTTGGATGACGGTGGTGCGGCCACCGGCCGCTTCGATCTTCTCCTTCGCAGAGGCGCTGAAGGCATGCGCCGAGACGTTCAGCGCCACCTCCAGGGTTCCGCTGCCCAGGATCTTGACGCGCTCCCCGTCCCGGGCGGCACCCGCCTCGACCAGGAGCGCCGGGGTGATCTCCTGCGCCGGATCGAGCCGCCCCGCCTCGACGAGCGCGGCCAGCCGGGTCAGGTTGATGGCGCGATAGGTCTTACGGAAGGGATTCTTGAAACCGAACTTGGGCACGCGCCGCTGCAACGGCATCTGGCCGCCCTCGAACCACGCCGGAATTTTTGCCCCGGAGCGGCTCTTCTGCCCCTTGGTGCCCTTCGTGGAGCTGTGCCCGCCGTAACCGGACCCGACACCACGCCCGATGCGCTTGCGCTTGCGCCGGGCCCCCTCGGCATGTTTGAGATTACTCAGGTTCATGACTTGTCGCTGGCTAGGAACGCCCGCCCCGGCCGTATCCGGGACGAACTCGCTTAACGAATGGAAATGTACGACCTTACGCCCGCTTATGTTTGCCTGCGGTCCGAAAAAAGGCCGCCGGTTCTAGGATTCGACCGTTTCGACCCGCACGAGGTGGTGCACCTTGTCGATCATCCCGCGGATCTGCGGGGTGTCTTCGTGCAGAACGCTCTGGTGCAGGCGTCGCAGGCCGAGCGCGGCCATCGTCCGCTTCTGCGTCGCCGGCCGGCGGATCGTGCTGCGTACCTGGGTGATTTTCAGCTTCGGCATGGGTCTTCGTCTCGGCCAGCGGCCTGCCGGCGGGCCGGCGGCCTGCTGGCGATTGTCGTTATCAACCTTCGAACACCTTCTTGAGCGGCACACCGCGCCGGCGGGCCACCTCCAGGGGATCCTCCAGGTTGGCCAGGGCGTCGATCGTGGCCGCCACCTGGTTGTGCGGGTTGCTCGAACCGAGCGACTTTGACAGGATGTCCGTGTAGCCGGCGCACTCGAGCACCGCACGCACCCCGCCGCCGGCGATGACCCCCGTACCGGGCGAGGCCGGCTTGAGCAGCACCCGGCCGGCATCCTGCCGCCCGACGACCTCGTGCGGCACCGTGCCCCGGCGGATCGGCACCCGGATCACGTTCTTCTTGGCATCCTCGGTCCCCTTGGCGATGGCGTCGGCCACCTCGTTGGCCTTGCCCAGCCCGGCCCCGACGAGCCCGTTGCCGTCACCGACGACCACGACGGCGTTGAAGGAGAAGCGGCGCCCCCCCTTAACGACCTTCGCCACCCGGTTGACCGAGACCAGGCGCTCGATCCATTCCTGCTGGGCCTCCGCCGCCCGCTCGCGCTTCCGGCGGTTTCTTCCTTTTGCCATGATCTATCTCGGCGTGATTCAAGGTTGCATGATTAAAACTGCAGCCCGCCCTCGCGTGCCCCTTCGGCCAGGGCCCGAACGCGGCCGTGGTAGCGATACCCGTTGCGGTCGAACACGACCCGTTCGATGCCGGCCTGCCGGGCCTTTTCGGCCAGGCGCTGCCCGACGGCCTTGCTCACGGCCACCGGGCTGTCCCCGGCGATGCCGTCCTCGAGGCTGGAAGCGGCCGCCAGCGTGTGACCCGCCAGATCGTCGATCAGCTGGGCATAGATGTGCCGGTTCGACCGGAACACGCTCAGCCGCGGCCGTTCCGGCGTGCCGGTGATCTTGCTCCGGATGCCCCGCCGGACGCGCTGGCGCCGCGCAAGCTTTTTGCGGATACTCGTCTTCGTTGCCATATCGCCTTTCCATTCGCCGAAGGATTGCCGACCCTTCGGCCTTTTCTTGCTTGGGGTTCACCGGGCCGCGTGGGCCCGCGCACTCATCGGGCTGCCGTCTTGCCGGCCTTGCGCCGCACGTACTCGCCCACGTACCGGATGCCTTTGCCCTTGTAGGGCTCCGGCGGGCGCAACGCACGGATCTTGGCCGCCACCTGCCCGACCAGCTGCTTGTCGATGCCTTCGACGGTGATGACGGTGTTCTGACCGCGGGCCGAGGTCACCGAGATGTCGATGCCCGGCGGGGGGACGAAATAGATCGGGTGGGAGTAGCCCAGCGCCAGCTCCAGCACACCGCCCGCCATCTCCGCCCGGTACCCGACGCCGATGACCTCCAGCTGGCGACGATACCCCTGCGTCACCCCCTCGACCATGTTGTTCAGCAAGGCCCGGTAGAGACCGTGCAGGGCCTTGTGGCGCTTCTGGTCCGTCGGGCGCGTCACCACGATCTCGCCATCCTCCAGCGCCACGCGGATGTCCGGATCCACCTGCAGCGTGAGCTGCCCCTTCGGCCCGGAGACCGTCACCACGTTGTTCGGCGCGACGTTAACCTTGACTTTGTCGCCGACGGGAATCGGCATCTTGCCAATGCGTGACATCTTCCGCTCGTTTTTGAGGTTTGCCTGATGCGGGCCGGCTAGTAGACGTAGGCCAGCACCTCACCGCCGATGTGGAGGCGGCGGGCCTCTTTGTCCGTCATCACCCCGCGCGACGTGGAGATGATGGCGATCCCGAGGCCGTTGCGCACACGGGGCAGGTCATCGGCCCCCACGTACCGGCGCAGCCCGGGCCGGGAGACCCGCCGCAGATCCCGGATGGCCGGGTTGCCGTCGGCGTCGTACTTGAGATAGATGCGCAGCAGCCCCTGCTTGCCGTCGTCGATGTTGAGGTAGTTGCGGATATACCCCTTGTCCTGCAGGATCTGCGTGATGGCACGCTTGAGCCTGGAGGCCGGGACATCCACATGCCGGTGCCGGGCCTGCTGCCCGTTGCGAAGCCGGGTCAGGTAGTCGGCAACCGGATCGGTTATTCCGCTCATAGGTCTGTCCTTATCTTTCAGCCAGTTCGCCCGGGGCAGGTCCCCGCCGGCGCTTGGCCACTAAGTGAAGGAGGGCCGGGCCACGTCACCAGCTTGCCTTCCGCACGCCCGGAATCTTGCCCGAGAGGGCCATCTCACGAAACACGATGCGGGAGACGCCGAAACGGCGCAGGTACCCGCGGGCGCGCCCGGTCAGGGCGCAGCGGTTCCGCAGGCGCACCGGGCTGGCATTGCGCGGCAGCTTCTGCAGCGCCTCCCAGTTGCCTTCCTCTTTGAGGCGGCGGCGCTTCTCGGCGTATTTGGCCACCAGACGCCGGCGTTTGCGCTCACGTGCGATCCAGCTTTTCTTTGCCATATTTTTTCGCTCTTCGTATCGGTCTTACAGGGGGGCACCCGCAGGACTCAGGCGGCTTCTTCGACCGCTTCCGCCCGGCGGACGAAGGGCATGCCCAGCGCCTTGAGCAGGGCATAGGCCTCCTCGTCCGTCTCGGCCGTGGTCACGAACGTCACGTCCAGCCCGCTGATGCGGTCGATCTTGTCGACGTCGATCTCGGGAAAGATGATCTGTTCCTTGATGCCCAGCGTGTAGTTGCCCCGCCCGTCGAAGCTCCGCTCGGGCACGCCGCGAAAGTCGCGCACGCGGGGCAGGGCCAGCGTCACGAGGCGGTCGAAGAATTCCCACATGCGGTCGCCGCGCAGCGTCACCATCACGCCGACGGGCATGCCGGCGCGCAGCTTGAAGTTCGAGACGCTCTTGCGGGCTTTCCGCACGACGGGGTGCTGCCCCGTGATGCGCCGCAGCTCGTCGACGGCGTCGTCGAGCACCTTCTTGTTCTGCGAGGCCTCTCCGACGCCCTTGTTGACGCAGATCTTCACCAGGCGCGGCACCTGCATGACGTTCTTGTAGCCGAACTGCTTCATCAGCTCGGGCACGACCTCGTCCTGGTACTGCTTTTTCAGTCTCGGTACGTAACCGTCCATGGCTTTGTCTTTCTCGGTCTTAGGCGGCCTGCCTGGGGGCAGCGCAGACGGGTGGAAATCACCGGCCGGCGCGCGGGTTCCGCCTGCATGGAAGCTTCACCGGTTCAGCGGTCGAGTTCCTCGCCGGTGGTCTTGGCATAGCGGATCCAGCGGCCGCGCCCGGTCTCCGGGTCCTCGATCCGCTTGCGCCCGACGCGCGTCGGCTCGCCGTTGCTGTCCAGCGGCATCACGTTCGAGACGTGGATCGGCATCTCCCGCTCGATGCGCCCCCCTTCCGGGTAGACCTTGTTCGGGCGGGTGTGCCGGATCCGCACGTTGACCCCTTCGACGATGACGCGCTCTTTCTCGGGGAACACGACGAGGATCTTGCCCTCCTTGCCCTTTTCGTTCCCGGCGATTACGCGCACCATGTCGCCCTTGCGAACGTGCAGCTTCTTCTGCTTGTTCTTCGTGCGAGGCATCGTTCAATTTCGGATTAGTGGCTTGCGGCGTGGCGCCCGCCGGCGCCCGTTTTGCAATCAGAGGACTTCGGGGGCCAGCGAGACGATGCGCATGAACTGCTTCTCGCGCAGCTCGCGGGCCACCGGGCCGAAGATACGGGTTCCGCGCGGCTCGCCCTGGTTGTTGAGCAGCACGGCGGCGTTCTCGTCGAAGCGGATGTAGGAGCCGTCCTTGCGGCGGTACTCCTTCTTCGTGCGCACGACGACGGCGCGCGAGACGTCCCCCTTCTTGACGTTGCCGCCGGGGATGGCGCTCTTGACGCTGACCACGATCAGGTCGCCCACGCGGGCGTAGCGCCGCCCGCTGCCGCCCAGCACCCGGATGCAGAGCACTTCCTTCGCCCCGCTGTTGTCGGCAACCTTCAGTCTGGATTCCTGCTGAATCATCGTCCTTCTCCAGGTTTCGGGTTCAGGGTGCGGAGGCCGGGCACCTGGCGGCGGCCCGGCCCGCACGTATGCGGAACGTTACTTGGCGCGCTCGACGATCTCGACGAGACGCCAGCGCTTGCGCTTGCTGAGCGGGCGCGTCTCCATGATGCGCACCGTGTCGCCCTCGTTGGCTTCGTTGTGCTCGTCGTGCGCCATCAGCTTCGTCGTCTTCTTGACGAACTTGCCGTAGATGGGGTGCTTCACCTGGCGCTCGATGGCCACCAGGATGCTCTTGTTCATCTTGTTGCTGACGACTACGCCGACGCGCTCTTTGCGTGCGTTTCGGGTCTGCTGTTCCATGTTGCTCTCTCTGGCTTGGTGAGCCGTAGGCCGTTTCCTCACCAACTACCGGGTGAACGGGGCGGCCTGCCTCAGGCGGCCGCCTCCGCTTTTTCTTTCTCGTTCAGGATGGTTTTCAGGCGCGCGATGAGCCGGCGCTTCTGGCGCAGGAGCATCGGGTTGGGCAGCTCGGCGATGGCGTGCTGGAAGTTCAGCTGGTTGAGCTGGTCTTCCTCTTCCTTGATGCGCGCCCGGATCTCTTCGGCACTGAGCTCGCGTATCTCCTTGGCTTTCATGGTGCTTCCGGGGTTTAGGCGCCCTGGTAATCCGGACGTACGACAAACTTGGTCTTGATCGGCAGCTTGTGCTGGGCCAGGCGCATGGCCTCACGGGCCAGCTCGAGCGAGACCCCGCCGCCGACCTCGAACATGATACGCCCCGGCTTGACGACGGCCACCCAGTACTCGGGCGAGCCCTTGCCTTTCCCCATGCGGGTCTCGGCGGGCTTCTTCGTGATGGGCTTGTCCGGAAAGATGCGGATCCACACCTTGCCGGCACGCTTCATGCGGCGGGTCATCGCAATACGGGCCGCCTCGATCTGGCGGCTCGTGATCCGGCCCGGCTCCAGCGCCTTGATCCCGAAATCGCCAAAGCTGATCCGATGGCCGCGCGTGGCGATCCCCTTGATGCGACCTTTTTGCACCTTGCGGTGCTTGACGCGCTTGGGCATTAACATGGTCGTACCTCTCTGGCTTGATCGGCGCCTGCCCGGCGGGGCCGGCGCTTGCGTTCGACGAACGGAGCGTCAGCCTCTCTCGGCCCGGCGGCGACGCCGGCGGCGACGCTCGGGCGAGGGCTCCATCTGCTGCATCTGCTGGCGCTGTGCCTGCACGTTCGGGCTCAGGTCCGGCCGCCCGAGGATCTCACCCCGGTAGATCCACACCTTGACCCCGGTCGTGCCGTAGATCGTGTAGGCCGTCGCCTCGGCGTAGTCGATGTCCGCCCGGATGGTATGCAGCGGTACGCGCCCCTCCAGGTACTGCTCGGTGCGGCTCATCTCGGCCCCGCCGAGCCGGCCGCTGAGCCGGATACGGACGCCCTCGGCCCCCATCCGCATCGCGGCCGTGATGGCCTGCTTCATCGCCCGGCGGAACGAGACGCGCCCTTCGAGCTGCTGCGCAATGTTCTGCGCCACCAGGCTGGCGTCCAGCTCCGGCCGCTTGATCTCGTTGATGTTGATCTGGATGTCCTTGTTCGTCAGCTTCTTGATCTCCTCGCGAAGCTTCTCCACCTCGGCCCCGCCCCGCCCGATGACGACGCCGGGGCGGCTGGTGTGGAGCGTCAGGATCACCCGGCGGGGGGTGCGCTCGATGACAACCCGGCTCAACCCGGCCCGGCGCAAGCGCGCCGTCAGGTACTTCCGGATCTCCTCGTCCTCGACGAGCTTCTCGGAAAAATCCTTCTCGGCGTACCAGTTGGAATCCCAGCCCCGGATGACACCGAGGCGAAACCCTACGGGGTGTGTTTTCTGACCCATTATCGATCTCGGATTGAGGCCGGCAACCGGCGGCCGTACGCTGCCGCTCGCCGCGCCTGCCTGTATCTGCTTATGAAACGGCTTCTTCAGCGGCCTCGAGGGTGCCGACGACGACGGTCAGGTGGGCCGAGCGCTTGCGGATGGGGTGTGCCCGCCCCCGCGGCGCCGGACGGTACCGCTTCAGGCGCGGCCCCTCGTCCACCCGGATCTCGCGAACCACCAGGGCGTCCTCGTCGATCCGCTCCTCCGGGTGCTGGTTGATCAGGTTGTGCACCGCCGACAGGATCGCCAGCTTGACCTGCCGGGTGACCTGCTGCGGCAGAAAGTTCAGGATGTCGAGCGCTTCGGGCACCCGCTTGCCGCGCACCACGTTCACCACGGGGCGCATCTTGCGCGGCGAACTCCGGATGTACTTGCGTACCGCTCTTGCTTCCATCGTCCGATCTCAGATTTTGCTTCCGGAGGCGTGGACCCGGGATCCGACCGAAACGCCGACCGGCCCCGGCCCCTCCTCACGAAAAGGTTTTACCGTTTTCCGCGCTTGTCCTTCTTCGTCCCGGCATGCCCGCGAAACGTGCGCGTGGGGGCGAACTCGCCCAGCCGGTGCCCGACCATGTTCTCCGTCACATAGACGGGGACGAACTTGTTGCCGTTGTGCACGGCAAAGGTGTGCCCGACGAACTCCGGCGTGATCAGCGAGGCCCGGCTCCAGGTTTTGATGACCTTCTTCTTGCCGCTGCGGTTCAGCTCGTCCACCTTGCGCTGGAGCTTGTAGTAGACGTAGGGGCCTTTTTTCAATGACCGCGACATAGCTTTTTTCCGGCAAAGGTTTTACTTCTGCGTGCGACGACGGATGATGTACTTGTTCGAGAGCTTCCGCTTCCTGCGCGTCTTGAAGCCCTTGGCCGGCTGTCCCCAGGGCGAGCGGGGATGCCCGCCGGAGGCCTTGCCTTCGCCACCGCCCATGGGGTGGTCGATGGGGTTCATCGCCACACCGCGCGTCTTGGGCCGTACGCCGAGCCAGCGCTTGCGCCCGGCCTTGCCCAGGTCGATGTTCATGTGGTCCGGGTTGCTGGTGGTCCCGATCGTGGCCATGCAGGCCGCCGGGATCATCCGCGTCTCGCCGGAGGGCAGCTTCAGGATGGCGTAGTCGCCTTCCCGGGCCGTAAGCTGGGCATAGGTACCGGCCGAGCGGGCCAGCTGGGCGCCCTTGCCGGGGCGCATCTCGATCGCGTGCACAAACGTACCGACCGGCACGTGCGTCAGCGGCAGGCAGTTACCCGGCTCAGGCGGTGCTTCCGGCCCGTTCATCACCGTCATGCCCACCCGCACCTCGTTCGGCGCGAGGATGTACCGCTTCTCCCCGTCGGCATAGACCAGCAGGGCGATGCGGGCCGAGCGGTTCGGGTCGTACTCGATGGCCGCCACACGGGCCGGCACACCGAACTTGTTCCGTTTGAAGTCGATCACACGGTAGCGGCGCTTGTGGCCGCCGCCCTGGTGCCGCACCGTGATGCGCCCGGCATTGTTGCGCCCGCCCTTCTTCTTCAGCGGCTCCAGCAGGCGCTTCTCCGGCTTCGACTTCGTGATCTCGTCGAACGTCGCCACCGAGCGCTGCCGCTGCCCGGGTGTCGTCGGTTTCAGCTTCTTGATTGCCATGGGAATCTTGACGCTCGGGCCTACCTGCTCCCCGCCGTCGCGACGAGCTTTGCGCCCGGTGAATGGTTAAAGGTTTCAGCCGCTATACCTGCTCGTAGAAATCGATCGGGTCGCTGTCGGCCGTGAGGGTGACGATGGCCTTCTTGTACGACGCCTTGCGCCCTTCGACCGGACCGCGCCGGGTGAACTGGCGACGCCGCTTGCCGCGCACGATCATCGTGCGGACCTCTTTCACCTTCACGCCGGGATAGTGGGCCTCCACCGCGCGCCGGATCTGCACCTTGTTGGCATCTTTGTGCACCTGGAAGGCATAGTGCCGCTCCTCCATGAGGGCGGTCATCTTCTCGGTCACGATGGGGCGAATCAGGATTTTCTCGATCATGGCTTTTGGGTTCTGCTATCCCCGGAGACGTTATTCGGCGGACGCCGGGGCCGCCTGGCCGAGCTGGGCCGTGAGCGCCTCCAGGGCGCCCACCTGCATCAGGACCACCTGGGCCCCGAGCAGGTCGAGCGTCGAGGCGTTGCGGGCCTCGCGCACGGTTACCTTCGGCACGTTGCGGCCGGAGCGGTAGACGGCCGCCTGGTGCCCGGCCGTCAGGATGAGCACGCGGCGCCCGTCGACGCCGAAGGCGGCCAGCAGCTCCTCCAGCCAGCGGGTGCTCGGCGCCTCCAGGCTGAAGTCCTCGACGACCCGGATGGCCTCCTCGCGGGCCTTGTACGTCAGCGCGGACCGGCGGGCCAGCTGCTGCGTCTTGCGGTTGACCTTGAGCCCGTAGGTACGCGGGCGCGGGCCGAAGATGGTGCCACCGCTCCGGCGTATCGGGCTCTTCGCATCGCCCGCGCGGGCGTAGCCGGTGCCTTTCTGGCGGTAGAGCTTGCGCGTCGAGTGCGCGTTCTCACTCCGCTCCTTCACCTTGTGCGTGCCCTGGCGCGCGTTCGCCTGAATGCGGCGCACGTCCAGCCAGATCGCATGGTCGTTCGGCTCCACGTCGAAAACCGAAGCGTCGAGCGTCACCGTCGTACCCGCCTCGCTGCCGTCCTGCCGGTAGACCTTCAGTTCCATAGCTGTCTTTCGGATTGCGGAGGGCAGGCTTCGGATCGAACCCTTCCGTAAAGGGCCCGCCTCCCCCCGTGCGTGCACTACTGTTTCTTGTAGATCTCGACCAGCCCGCCTTTCGGCCCGGGCACGGCACCGCGCACCAGCAGCAGGCTCTGATCCGCCAGCACGCGGACCACCTCCAGGTTCTTCATCTTGACGCGGACGTGGCCCGTACGCCCGGCCATGCGCATCCCCTTCCACACGCGGGAAGGATCCGACGAGGCCCCGATCGAGCCGGGCGCCCGCTCCCGGTTGTGCTGGCCGTGCGTCTGCATCCCGACGCCGCCGAAGCCGTGCCGCTTGACGACACCCTGAAAGCCTTTGCCCTTCGAGACACCGGCCACGTCGACGCGTTCACCCTCGGCGAAGAGGTCCTCGAGGCGCACCTCGTCCCCCAGGGACACCTCCAGGCCGAAATCCCGGAACTCCTTCAGCTTGCGCTTCGGGGTGGTGCCGGCCGCCTCGAAGTGCCCGCGCAGGGCTTTCGACGTCCGCTTCGCCTTCTTCTCCCCGTAGGCGAGCTGCACGGCGCGGTAGCCGTCGGTCTCCTCGGTCTTCACCTGGGTGACCACGTTCGGCTTCGCCTCAATGACGGTACAGGCGATCTGGTTGCCCGCCGCGTCGAAGACGCTCGTCATGCCGAGCTTCTTTCCTATCATACCGCTGCTCATTGCAATCCCCTTTGCTGTGATCCCCGCTCCGGGATCGGATTGATAAGCACGTCCGTTCTCGCGCTCACGCCCGCGAAAGCGTCAGCACGACCTCCCCTTCCAGCGTCGTGTTCAGAACCAGGTTGAGCACGTTGCTGGCCCCCCGGACTTCCAGCGTATCCTCCCCCCGGAAGGTAAACCCGAAGGGCACCGGCGTCGGCGCACCGCCGAACTCGACCGTGAGCGTCAGCGTCCCCTGGGCCTCGCTGAGGGCGTAGGGCCCCGAGAGGGTGAGGTCATCACCTTCCACCAGGTCGACGACCAGGCGATAGGTGCCGTCGGCGTCGAAGGTCGCCTGCACGCTGTTGAAATTCTGCTGGAACGTGGGGGTCTGGTCGCCGCGGGCGTCCGAGACGCCCACCAGCACCCAGCTCCCGACGATCAGCTCCGCCGGCGCGGGCTCGTCGCCGCCGCTGTCGCAGGCTGCCAGCCCCAGCGCCGCCAGCACCAGCACGCAACCCCAGCGCCTCAGCACGCCTCCGTTTTCCGTCGCCGGCGTCATACCTTGATCTCCACGTCGACGCCGCTGGGCAGCTCCAGCTTCATCAGCGCATCGACCGTCTTGCTGCTGGTCGAGAGGATGTCGATCAGCCGCTTGTGGCTGCGCGTCTCGAACTGCTCGCGGCTCTTCTTGTCCACGTGCGGGCTCCGCAACACCGTGTAGACGGACTTCTTCGTGGGGAGCGGGATCGGCCCGCTCACGACGGCCCCCGTCGACTTCACGGTGCGGATGATCTTCTCCGCGCTCTTATCGATCAGGCTGTGGTCGTACGACTTCAGCTTGATGCGAATCTTCTGGCTGGCCATAAAAGTTTGCCCTGAAAAAGGTTAGTCCAGGATTTTGGTGACGACGCCGGCCCCGACGGTGCGCCCGCCCTCACGGATGGCAAAGCGCAGCCCTTCCTCCATCGCCACCGGCACGATCAGCTTCACCTTGAAGCGCGTGTTGTCCCCCGGCATGACCATCTCCACCCCCTCGGGCAGGAGAATGTCCCCCGTCACGTCCGTCGTCCGGAAGTAAAACTGCGGACGGTAGCCCTGGAAAAACGGCGTGTGACGGCCCCCCTCCTCCTTCGAGAGCACGTACACCTCGCACTCAAACTCCCGGTGCGGCGTCACCGAACCCGGCTTGCACACGACCATCCCCCGCTCGACCTCGTCCTTGTCGATCCCGCGCAAGAGCAAACCCACGTTGTCCCCGGCCTGCCCCTGGTCGAGCAGCTTCCGGAACATCTCCACCCCCGTCACGGTCGAGCTCAGCTTCTCCTCCTGCATCCCGATGATCTCCACCGGCTCGCCCACCTTGATCACGCCCCGCTCGATCCGGCCCGTGACAACCGTCCCGCGACCCGTGATCGAGAACACGTCCTCGATCGGCATCAAAAACGGCTTGTCGATGTCGCGCTCCGGCGTCGGAATGTACTCGTCGACCGCGTTCATCAGCGCCAGGATCTGCTGCTCGGCCTCCGGGTCCCCGTTGAGCGCCTTCAGCGCCGAACCCCGGATCACCGGCACCTCCTCCCCCGGAAACTCGTACGCCTCCAGCAGCTCGCGCACCTCCATCTCGACCAGCTCGAGCAGCTCCTCATCGTCGACCAGGTCCACCTTGTTGAGAAAGACCACGATGTAGGGCACGCCCACCTGGCGCGCCAGCAGGATGTGCTCGCGCGTCTGCGGCATCGGCCCGTCGGTGGCGGCCACGACCAGGATCGCCCCGTCCATCTGCGCCGCCCCCGTGACCATGTTCTTGACGTAGTCGGCGTGCCCGGGGCAGTCGACGTGCGCGTAGTGGCGCTTCTCGGTGGCGTACTCGACGTGCGCCGTGGCGATCGTGATGCCGCGCTCGCGCTCCTCGGGGGCGTTGTCGATCGAGTCGAAGGTGCGCACCTGGTTGGCCGGGTCCTGCACGTGCTTGGCCAGCACCTGCGTGATGGCCGCCGTCAGCGTCGTCTTGCCGTGGTCCACGTGCCCGATCGTACCCACGTTCACGTGCGGCTTGCTCCGAACAAACTGTTCCTTTGCCATGGCGTAAGCTCCTGTCTCTTTCTCGTAGGGTATCCTGTTGATGGAAAACGGGGAACGCGGGGGCGTGCCCCCGAGATGCCGGTGCAGGCCTCAGGCGGTCGCCACACCGGAAGCCCGTGCGATGACCTCGTCGGCGATCTGCTTCGGCACCTCGACGTACTGGTGAAACTGCATGGTGTAGATGGCCCGGCCCTGCGTCAGCGAGCGCAGGTCGGTCGAATAGCCGAACATCTCGGCCAGCGGCACCAGCGCCTTGATGACCTGGGCATCCTGGCGCTGCCCCAGGCTCTCGATGCGGCCCCGGCGGCTGTTCAGGTCGCCGATGACCTCACCCATGTATTCTTCCGGCGTGACGACCTCGACGGCCATGACGGGCTCCATGAGCACGGGCTCGGCGCGGCGCGCCGCCTCACGGAACGCCATGCGCCCGGCGATCTCGAACGACATCTGGTCCGAGTCGACGGCGTGGAACTTGCCGTCGTAGAGACGCGCCCGGATGCCTTCGATGGGATAGCCGGCCAGCGGCCCCTGCGACATGGCGGATTCGATACCCTTCTGCACCGACGGAATGAACTCCTTCGGGATGGCCCCGCCGACGATGTCGTTGATGAACTCGAGCCCGACCCCCGTCTCGTTCGGCCCGATCTCCACCCAGACCTCGGCGAACTGGCCGCGCCCGCCCGTCTGTTTCTTGTGCGTGTAGCGCTGGTCCACGGTCTTGCGGATGGCCTCGCGGTAGGCCACCTGCGGCCGCCCCACGTTGGCCTCGACCTTGAACTCGCGCCGGAGACGGTCGACGATGATTTCGAGGTGCAACTCGCCCATACCGGCGATAATGGTCTGCCCCGTCTCCTCGTCGATGCTGACCTTGAAGGTCGGGTCCTCTTCGGCCAGCTTCTGCAGGCCCTGGCCCAGCTTGTCGCTGTCCGCCTTGGTCTTGGGCTCGATGGCGATGCGGATGACCGGCTCGGGAAACTCCATCTGTTCGAGCAGGATGGGGCGGTCCACGTCGCAGAGCGTGTCACCGGTACGGATCTCCTTGAGGCCGACGGCGGCGGCGATGTCGCCCGCCCGCACCTCGTCGATGTCCTCGCGGTGGTTGGCATGCATGAAGAGCAGCCGGCCGATGCGCTCCTTCTTGCCGGTGGTGGCGTTGAGCACCTGCGACCCCTTCTGCAGCGTCCCGCTGTAGACCCGGAAGAACGTCAGCTTCCCGACGTAGGGGTCCGTCATGATCTTGAAGGCAATGGCGCTGAAGGGCTCTTCCGGATCCGGGCGCCGCACCTCCTCCGTCTCCGTCCCCGGCACCATGCCCTTGATGGCCGGGATGTCCAGCGGGCTCGGCAGGTAATCGATGACGCCGTCGAGCAGGCGCTGCACGCCCTTGTTTTTGAAGGCCGAACCGCAGAAGACCGGCGTGATGTCCATGCTCAGCGTCGCCTCCCGCACCACGGCCCGGATCTCCTCGGGGGTGATCTCCTCGCCTTCGAGGTACTTCATCAGCAGCGCGTCGTCATGCTCGGCGACGGCTTCGAGCAGGTTGATGCGCCAGTGCCGCGCCTCCTTCTTGAGGTCGTCCGGCACGGGAATCTCGTCCCAGGTGGCGCCGTGGGTTTCGTCGTGCCAGATGATGGCCTTGTTGGCCACCAGGTCGATGACGCCCCGGAACATGTTGCCCGTGCCGATGGGGATCTGCACGGGAACCGGATTGGCCTTCAGCCGCTCGCGCATCTGGTTGATGGCGGCCTCGAAGTCCGCGCCCGTCCGGTCCATCTTGTTGACGAAGGCGATGCGGGGCACCCGGTACTTGTTGGCCTGCCGCCAGACCGTCTCGGACTGGGGCTCGACCCCGCCGACGGCACAGAAAAGCGCCACGGCCCCGTCGAGCACACGCAGCGAGCGCTCGACCTCGACGGTGAAGTCGACGTGCCCCGGCGTGTCGATAATGTTGATGCGGTGGTCTTTCCAGAAGCAGGTAGTCGCCGCGCTGGTGATGGTGATGCCGCGCTCCTTTTCCTGCTCCATCCAGTCCATCGTGGCACCGCCCTCGTGCACTTCACCCATGCGGTGCACGCGGCCGGTATAGAAGAGAATGCGCTCGGTGGTGGTCGTCTTACCGGCATCGATGTGCGCCATGATGCCGATGTTGCGCATTCGCTCCAGCGGATATCGTTTGTCGTCAGCCATGATCTATGCGAAAAAGTGAACCTCCCTCTCGGGCCGGCGGCACCGCCGGATGCTAGAACCTGAAATGGGCGAACGCCTTGTTGGCCTCGGCCATGCGGTGGGTATCGTCTTTCTTCTTGATGGCCCCGCCTTCGCCACGGGCCGCACTCATCAACTCGTTGGCCAGGCGGTTCGCCATGCTCTTGTCGTTGCGGGCACGAGCGTACTGGATCAGCCAGCGGAACGCCAGCGTCATGCGCCGCTCCGGCCGCACCTCGATGGGCACCTGGTAGGTGGCCCCACCGACACGGCGGCTGCGCACCTCCACCAGCGGCGCCACATTGTTGACGGCCTTCTTGAACACCTCCAGGCCGGGCTCCTTCGCCCGCTCTTCGATCAGGTCGAAAGCCTGGTACACGATGCGCTGCGCCACGCTCTTCTTACCGTTCTTCATCACGGCGTTGACGAAGCGCGCCACCAGCTCGTCGTTGTATACCGGATCAGGCAATACCTGACGCCGTTCTGCTCGTTTTCTACGCATAGGAATATCGGACTGTCAAGAAGCCGGCCGCCGGCGAGCGACCGGCCCACACGTTGACCCTGCAAGCGAAACGGGGACGCCCCACCAACCCCTACTTCTTGGGCCGCTTGGTCCCGTACTTCGAGCGCCCCTGTTTGCGATCCTGTACGCCGGAGGCGTCGAGCGCACCGCGCACGATGTGGTACTTCACCCCCGGCAGGTCCTTCACACGCCCTCCCCGCACCAGCACGATGGAGTGCTCCTGAAGGTTGTGCCCCTCCCCGGGAATGTAGGCGATCACCTCGACACCGTTGGTCAGGCGCACCTTCGCCACCTTGCGCAGGGCCGAGTTCGGCTTTTTCGGCGTCGTCGTATACACACGCGTGCACACGCCGCGCCGCTGCGGGCACGAAGAAAGCGCCGGCGACTTCGTCTTCCTGGTCTTGGGATGACGTCCTTTCCGAACAAGCTGCTGAATCGTTGGCACGTACGCTCCTCGTTTGACCTCAAGATTGCTTTCCCTTGCCTGCAAGGCAACGAGCGGCCTGCCACACCCGGAAGGCCCCCGTCGCTTGAGCTTCGCAATATACAACAGAGGAGCGCTTTCTATCCAGCCACTCTATGAAGAAACAGCGATTTGCACCCCGAAACAGCCGTTTTCCCCGGTCCCCTCCGCCAGGATCCGGCTTTCAAACCAGAGGTATCGAGATGTTGATATATATCTCATGATCAAAAAAGGCGTATGCGGGGCCGGACGCCCTCCCTGTGCCTCAGGGGCGGGACCGGTCGGTCCCGGCCTCACCGAGGCCGTCCCCCTCCGGGGCGGCGGGGGCTGCCTCCTCCCCCGGTTCCGTCTTGCCATTGAGCGAGACGTACTCGCCATAGGGACGCGGGCCGAGGATCTGGACGAGGTCACGCGGCCCGAGCACTTCTTTCTCGAGCAGCGTCCGGGCCATCTCTTCGAGCTTGTCCCGCTTTTCCTGGAGCAGGGCCCGTGCCCGCCGGCGCACCTCCTCGATGATGCGCTTCACCTCCTGGTCGATGAGCTCGGCCGTCTTCTCCGAGTAGGGCTTGTCGAGGAAGGGCCCGTCCTGGCGGCGCGCGAGGTTGAAGCTGACGTCACCGACCCGCTCGCTCATGCCGTAATCGACCACCATGGCATAGGCCAGGCTGGTGATGCGCTCCAGGTCGTTCTGGGCTCCGGTCGAGAGGTGACCGAAGACGAGCTCCTCGGCGACGCGCCCGCCCATCATCATCGTCATCTGATCGAGGAAGGCGTCGCGGGTGGTGATGTAACGCTCGTCGGGCAGCGACTGGGCGTAGCCGAGCGCCGCCAGCCCGCGCGGCACGATGGAGACCTTGATCACCGGGTCGGTGTGCCTGAGGAACCAGCCGGTGATGGCGTGGCCGGATTCATGGTAGGCCACGATCTTCCGCTCTTCGGGGGAGATGATCTTGTTCTTCTTCTCCAGCCCGGCGATCACGCGGTCGATGGCTTTCTCGAAGTCGACCATCTCGATGGCCTCCTTACCCTCACGGGCTGCCAGGAGGGCCGCTTCGTTGCACACGTTGGCAATCTCGGCCCCGGCGAAGCCCGGCGTCTGCGAGGCCAGTACTTCGAGGTGCACGTCCTCGCCCAGCAGGAGGTCGCGGGTGTGTACCTTGAAGATCTCCTCCCGCTCGCGCCGGTCCGGCCGGTCGATGAGGATCTGCCGGTCGAAGCGGCCGGGGCGCAGCAGGGCCGAGTCGAGCACGTCCGGGCGGTTGGTGGCCGCCATGATGATGACGCCCTTGTCGGTATTGAACCCGTCCATCTCGACCAGGAGCTGGTTGAGCGTGTTCTCTCGCTCGTCGTTGGCGCCCATCATCATGCCGCGCCCGCGCGAGCGCCCGATGGCGTCGATCTCGTCGATGAAGATGATACACGGGGCCTTCTCCTTGGCCTGCCGGAACAGGTCGCGCACGCGGGCCGCCCCCACGCCGACGAACATCTCGACGAAGTCGGAGCCGGAGAGGGAGAAGAAGGGCACACCGGCCTCCCCGGCGACGGCCTTGGCCAGGAGCGTCTTGCCGGTGCCGGGCGGCCCCACCAGCAGCACCCCCTTGGGCAGCTTGCCGCCCAGCCGGGTAAACTTCTTCGGGTTCTTCAGAAACTCGACCACCTCGACGACCTCCTCCTTGGCCTCGTCGAGCCCGGCCACATCCTTGAAGGTGAGCTTCTGATCCCCCATCGCGTCGAAGAGGACGGCCTTGTTCTTCCCGATGTTGAGCACCTGCGAGCCGGGGTTCATCCGGCGCAGCAAGAAGATCCAGAGCGCAATGATGATGATGAGCGGGAAGACCCACGTCAGCAGGCCGCCGAACCAGTTTTCCTCCACCCGGGCGTTGAACTGGAGCTGCGGCTTGCCTTCCGCCTCGGCGCGCTCGTTGTAATTGCGCAGAAACTGCGTCAGTTCGTGATCGCTGGGTTTGGTGGTGGTGAAACGGTTGGAGGTCTCCGCCGCCCGGCCACCGAAGAAGGTCGGCTGGGCGGGGGCCACCTTGACCAGCCGCTCCTGAACGGCCTGGCGCGTGTACTCCCCATCGATGCGGGTATCGTTGACGATGACCACCTTCTGCACGTACCCCTCTTCGACGTAGTCGAGGAACGTGCTGTATTCGATGGCATTGGGGCTTTCTCCACCGAGAAAGAGCAGGATGTGCACCAGCAGGGCCAGAAAGATGGCCAGGTAGATCCACAGAGAGATCCGGGGACGCCGGTCGGGCAGGCGCGGCCCCGGGCCGGGTGCACCGTTCCCCCGGTCGATATCCAGACGTTCGCGCTCGTTCTGCGCCATGTTGCTACGCGGTTTATCTCGACGGTGTACCATGACACCGGTATGGACAAAAAAGCGCCGCGCCGATGGACCGTCGCGGGCTCTCCGGGGTACGCTTCCCTGTGGGCGAAGGGTTCAGGTCGAAGCAGCCGCCCCCCCGGCAAAGGGCGCTTCGGCCGGGGTGACACAAAGGCAAGGTTTTCAATGCCTAACTCGTGCAGATGCCGAACCCGCCACGCCCCGCTTTGGTTCCATCCGCCGATCGCAGGCCGGAGGGATCCGCCGGCCGTACGCCCCGCACAGGGCCTCGTTTCAACGTAATTTGAACGGAATGGTGAGGGTGAGACGGACCTTCACGGGCCGGCCGCCCAGCATTCCCGGCCTGAAGCGGGCCTCCCGCACGACCCGCAGCGCCTCCTCGTCACAGGCCGGGCAGAGCCCCGCCTCCACGACCGGTTCCACCGGCATCCCCTGCTCGTCCACCACGAGCCGCACCACGACCTCACCCGTGATCCCCTCCCGGGCGACCTCCGGGGGATACCGCAGCTGCCGCAGCAGCATTTCCATGCCGCCCCTCAGTTCAGGCGGCGTCTCGACCCCGTCGCGGTCGTAGACCGCGTCCGGTGGGCCCGCCGCAGGCGTCCCGCCGTCTCCGGTGGCTCCCCGTGCGGAATCCCCCGGCAGGCTCCGCTGCTTCCTTTCGAGGAGTTCGCGGTCGCGTTCGTCCAGCAGGCGCCGTTTCTCCGGTACCGGCGGTGTTTCGTTGCCGCGGTCGCCTCCGGCTTCGGCCTGCACGGGTGTGACGCGGGCCGTGTCCGCGGCCACCGCGAGCGTATCGGCCGGGCCGGCGAGCGAGTCCGGCATCACGGCCAGGGTGTCGGTGAAGCCGGCGGGGGCCGCCGTCGTGTCGGGGGCGGGGCGCCGTTCTTCAAGCGCGGCGAGGAGGTGGCGTGCCTGCTCGGCATACGGCGTGCCGCCATAGCGCCGGCCGATGGTCTGATAAAGCTGTTCGAGCGAGACGGGAAAGGGGCGGGCCGGCGCCGCGTCCATGCCGGTCACCAGGGCCACGTCGGCCTGGACCAGGCTGTCGGCCGGCGGGTCGGCGGCAGGAAGGGCCAGCCGGTCGTTCCCGGAATCCGGCACGTTACCGCCCTCCCCGCCTTCGGGCACGGCGGCCCCGGACGGTACCGTGCGCGCGGCCGCCTCCAGGCTGTCCGTGGAAGGCGGGTCCACGAGCCCGGCCTGTTGCAGCAGCCAGCCGGAGACGGACAGGGGGAGCGGGGCAAACAGGTCGAGGCTGTCGCGGCCGGCCCATTCCATGTAGATCGCACCGGCGGCCAGCAGGGCGCGCGGCGCAACCCCGGTGGCCGCATAGGCCCCGGCCGTGCGCACCATCTCGTTGAGGGCCCGTGCATAAGCCCCGCGTTGCCAGGCCTGATAGGCCCGTTCATAGGCTTCCTCGGCCAGGCCGAGCGAGTCGACGGCCCCCCCGGACGCTTTCGCCAGGCCGAGCCGTTCGCGCACCCGGTCGGCAAAGTCGGAGTTCGGATAGGCGGCGAGCACCTCTTCGTAGAGGCGACGGGCGGCCCGGTCGTCTCCCAGGGCCCGCTGTACCTCGGCCAGGGCATAGTAGGCACGCTGCGCCACCGGCTGATCGCCGTCCTCTTCGATCACCATGCGATACCAGACGGCGGCCGAGTCCGGCCGGTCGATCCCCAGGAAAAGCACGTTGGCCAGTTCATAGCGTGCGATGGCCCGGGCGGCCCGCATACGGGCCTGCGCGAGGGGATCCCGGGGAACCGCGGAGACATCGATCGGCGGCAGCGTCCCGGCCGCCTCGTCACCGGGCAGGGTTTCGCCCTCTGCGATCACGGCTTCCGTTTCCGGATCGACGCCCTGGTTCGAGATGGCATCGATCCGTCGCCAGTTGGGCACGCGGGGCCGGTCGCCCCAGCGGCTGATGAAAAGGCTGCGCGCCTCCTGCAGGCGTACGGGGTCCCGGTGATACAGGAAGCCGGCCTCGCCCCGTTCCTCCGGTGCATTGACACCGGGGACGACTTTCCCGTCCGGCAGGCCGCTGTTCTGGAAATTGTTCGTTTGCCCGGCGGCGCCTTCCCGGAACCGCTGTTCGATCTGCCGGGCTTCCCGGAGGCGGCGTTGCTGCTCCAGTTCCCGTGCCCGCTGCCGGCGCAGTTCGAGGATGAAGGCTTCGAACTCCCGGGGCGGCATGCGGCCAAGGGCCAGCAGCGAATCCATCCGGGACACTTCGCGGTAGACCCGGGCATAGTTTCCAAACTGTTCGCGCAGGGAGGCGGCATCCAGGATCGCCTCGGGGGCAAACGCGGCGGGGTCACGCTCGGTGGCGAGGCCCGTTCCGCCCCGGCTGGCCGTCGTGCCGCCGGCCGAGCCGAGCGCCACGGCCGCCGAGTCGAAATAGGCGGCGGCACGCACGAAGTCTTCGTAGACGTCGCGGTGGATCTCGCCGAGGGCATAGTGGATGCGTCCCCGCACCCGGGAGATGTCCAGCGAGCGATCGTCGTTGTAGAGCAGGCCGTGATAGACGGCACGGGCTTCCTCCGTCCGCCCCATGGCCTGCAGGATGCGCCCGCGCAGGTAGGCCAGGTCGGCGCGGTAGACGTAGTGCTTGTCGTCCCGCTCCATTTTGCGCAGCAGCTTCAGGGCGCGCTCGCCGTCGCCATAGCGTCCTTCAACCCGGATGGCGCTGTAGCGTGCGGCATAGCCCAGCTCGTAGAGCGGGTTAAACCGGGCCACCCGTTCGAACGCGGCCACGGCATCGGCATACCGGCCCATCGTCTCATAGACCTGTCCCAGCAGAAACTGGGCCCGCGCGCCGGTGTCACGATCCGGCACGTGGGCCAGGCCCCGTTCCAGCGCTTCGGCGGCGGCCTCCCAGTCCGCCCGTTTGACGTAGAGCTCGCCGAGGGCCAGGTGGAGCATCGCCGCCCACGCTTGCTCCAGCCCTTCCCGCACCAGGCTCTCCTGCAGATGGGCGGCGGCCTCGTCGTAGGCCTGGCCGGCGATCAGGGTACGCGCCAGCCAGAAGCGGGCCTCATCCTCCAGGTCCGATCCCAGCTCGATCACCTCGCGGAATTTCTGCTCGGCCCCGACGTAGTTCTGCTGGTAGAAGTAGGATTTGCCGATCAGCAGGAGCGCATCGTCGACCCACTTCGAGCGCGGGTGATCCCGCAGCACGTCGGCGCTTTTCTTGATGGCATCCTCAAAATCCTTCGACTTCGCAGTCCGGCTCGGCTCGCTGAAGATGGGCAGGTACCGGTTCCGGTCGACGGGGGTGTCGTTGCGGGAGAGGGATTTGACACCGCGCTCGTAGGCTTTCCGGGCGTTGTAGAACGTGTTATAATAGGCCGTGAAGTTGTCGAACCGGCGGCCCAGAAACGAGCTGGAGCCACAGCCGGAAAGCACCAGGATCAGGCCCAGCAACAGGAAACGGCGACCCAGCATATCCAGTCGGAGCAGGCAATGAGCGAACGAGCCGGTGGTGCGCGATCCGTCCGGGCGCATGCATGCGACGGCCGTCAGGCCGGAACGGATCTCCGGAGACACCGGATGGACCCGGCGTGTTACGGGTTGTCCCGGCACGGGGCCGGGCAGGCATCGTATCCGTGCTTCATGCGGCTCGTCGTCCGGCTTCGAAGGGCTCAGATGCGGCTGACATGCACCATGTTGGTCCGGCCTTTGGCAGGCAGGGGCATGCCGGCGGTGATGACGATGAGGTCGCCCGGGCGGGCCAGGTCGTGCTCGACCAGCACGCGGTGCACGCAGGCCACCCCCTCGTCCGTGTCTCGCTGGAAAGGAATGGCGAAGGCTTTTGTTCCCCAGGTGAGGCCCAGTTGCCCCACGACGCGCTCGTCGTCCGTAAAGGCGTAGACGGGCACGCGGGGACGGTGGCGGGCGATGGCGCGGGCGGTGGCGCCCGAGGCCGTCAGGCAGGCGATGGCGACGGCCCCGACCTGCCCGGCGAGCTGGTAGGCCGTATAGCTGACGGCATCGGTCACGTCGAAGGAGGCCCGCATATCCGGCAGGTGCTCGATGATCTGGCCGTAATGCCGTTCGGCCTCACGAATGATCTGGTCCATCACCTCGACGACGCGGACGGGGTACTTGCCGACGGCCGTCTCACCCGAGAGCATCAAGGCGTCGCTGCCGTCGAGCACGGCGTTGGCGACGTCGCTCACCTCGGCGCGCGTCGGGCGCGGGTTCTCGATCATGCTTTCGAGCATCTGGGTGGCCGTGATGGCGGGCTTGGCGGCTGCCAGGCACTTCTTGATGATCCGTTTCTGGGCGCCGGGCACCTTCGAGAGGCGCATCTCGATCCCCAGATCACCCCGGGCCACCATGATACCGTCGGCCTTGGCGAGGATCTGGTCGATCCGTTCGACGGCTTCCGGCTTCTCGATCTTGGCGATGACGCCGACCCGCCGGCCGGACTCACGCACGCGGCGGATCAGGTCCGTCACGTCGGCCTCGTCCCGGACGAACGAAAGGGCGATCAGATCCACCCCGACCGAGAGCCCGAACTCGAGGTCTTCGAGGTCCTTCTCCGTCAACGACGGCGTCGAGGTGCGGATGTTGGGCAGGTTGACCCCCTTGCGCGAGCGCAAGGGCCCTCCGACGACCACCTTCGTCACCACCTCGCTTTTTCGCTTCTCGACGATCTCCAGCTCCAGCTGGCCATCGTCGAGCAGGATGTGCCCGCCGACCTCGGTGTCCTGGGCCAGCGTCGGATAGCTGACGTAAACCCGCTCGGCGGTGCTCTCCTCCATCGGCTCGGACGTGAGCACGAGCGTCTGCCCTTCGCGCAGCAGCACCACGTCCCCCTTCACCTTGCCGATGCGGATCTTGGGCCCCTGCAGGTCCTGCAGGATCGGCACGACGCGCCCGGCCCGGGCCGCCTCTTCCCGCACACACTCGATCACACGGCGGTGGTCGGCATGCGAGCCGTGCGAAAAGTTCAGGCGGGCCACGTCCATCCCGGCTTCGATGAGGGCCCGGATGGTAGCCTTGTCCGAAGAGCTGGGGCCAAGCGTACAGACAATCTTGGTACGGCGTGTCATACGGGCGATCCCGAACGTGAGACAGGAGAGCTCGGGCTAAAGGTACTGCGCACGCGGACCCCGTTCAATGAGACGCGCTTAAGGAGATGTTGAAGCCTTCCGTGCAACGCACGCCGCCGGGGCCGTCCGGCTGTCAGGACAGGGCCTCCCGCCGGGAGGCCGGCTGCTGCAACGCGGCGTGAATCATCATCAGCTCGCCTACGTTCTCGAGCGTGAGCAGCCCCACCAGCCGCCCGGCCCGGACGACCGGCGCCGCCTCCACCCCCTGTTCCTGCATGCGCTGAAAGGCTTCGTCGAGCATGCAGGTGTCCTCGAGCACGAAGTCGCTCTCCGGCACCACGTCCCCGACGCGGGTCTGCGGCCCGTGTTCGGCCAGTGCCCGGAGCAACCGCTTGCGCGTGAGCATCCCGCACACGTGCCCGTTGCGAACCACCGGAAAGTCCTGATCGCTGCCGGCCAGCAGTTCTTCCACGGCCACGCGCAGCGGGTCATCCGGCGTGAGGGTCCGGAAGCGCGTCATCATGGCCTGGCGCACCGGGATGCCCTGCACCAGGCTGCGCATCATGGCCTGCTGGGCCTCCTGTTGCGCGCCGATGTAGACGAAGAGGGCGATGAACAGCAGGATCGGGTTGAACCCGACCAGGCCGACGAGCCCGAAGAGAATCGCCATCCCCTGCCCGATGCCGGCGGCGATCTGGGTGGCCCGCGCATAGTCCATACGGGTCGCCAGCAGGGCCCGGAGCACCCGCCCGCCGTCCATCGGGAACGCGGGCAACAGGTTGAAACCGACCAGGAGCAGGTTGATCCACAGCAGCGCCCCGACGACGTCGCCCGAAGGCGCCGTCATCGCCGCGGGCGAGAGGCTGCCGCCGGTTGCCAGCTTGACCCCGAGCAGCAGCACGGCGATCACGACGTTGACCGCCGGCCCGGCCACCGCGATCCAGAATTCCTGCATCGGCGCCTCCGGAATGCGCTGGAGCCGCGCCACCCCGCCGATCGGGTACAGCGTGATGTCCCGGGTGGGGACCCCGAAGTGACGGGCCGTCAGGGCATGCCCCAGCTCGTGCAGCACAACACACGCAAAAACCACCAGGATCAGCCCCACGCCGACCAGCGCCGCCTCGATGCGATCGCCTTTCAACAGAAAGAAGGCGAAGATGCCGGCCAGCAGCAGCAGGAACGTCCAGTGCAGGTAGATACCGATGCCGGCAACCGATCCAACCTTGAGGGAATGTTTCATGACAGCGAAGGGCCACAAACGCCCCGGGCGATCCAACGAACGGTTTCAGGATACGGAAAAAATACACACTTTTCCGCCACGGGCCCGTTCTGCCGGATCAACTTTCGTGCGGCATGTCGGGGGGGCGTTCCGGCACCGACCCGCCTCCGGGACGGGCTTCCCGGTGCTCCAGCCGGTAGAGCCGCATTTTCCGGTTCCGTGTACGCCGGGACGCGCCGAGCCGGCGATGTACCTCGGGAAAGCGAGCCAGGATCTCGTCGCGCAGGGCCTCGACCTCCCGGGCGGCCTTGCCGCCGGGGGCCACGTCGAGCACCGTCATGCCCCGGGCAAGGGCCTCGGCATAGACGATGCGCTGGGTCAGCCGGCTCTGGAGCACGGGCAGTTCGAAGGCTTCGAGGGTCGCCGGCGCCGCCGGCCGCGCCCCGGGGATCTGCCGGGAAATCACGAAGGCGGCCTGCGGGCACCCCCCGTACATCCGCCGGCGCGTCCGGACCATCTCCGCCAGGCCCGAGACGGCCCACAGGTCCGCCGCGGACGGCTGGACGGGGATCAGCACCAGGTCGGCCAGGTGCACCAGGTACCCCACCCCCTGCACCACCTTGGCGGTTCCGTCCACGATCACCACGTCGTAGCCCAGCGCCAGGGCGCCCAGCTCCTCCGCAAAACGCTCCGGCTCCAGCCCGACAACCGGCGGCTGGTCGCTGCGGCGGCCCTGCCGCGCCTGCCAGTGCCGCAACGTCCCCTGCGCGTCCGTATCGATGAGCAACACCGCATGCCCCAGCCGCTGCAGGGACCGCGCCAGGTTCGTCGCCAGCGTCGATTTGCCACTGCCCCCCTTCAGGTTGAGCACCGCCACCATCACGGCCGCCGCCGATGGACCCGCGTGCTCCCACGGCCCCTGTTCCTGCACTCCTTCGAACGGTCTTGAGACAGGCGAATCGCTCACTCGACGCACGGACGACACCCCGCATCCACATGAAACACTGATCGGATCTGCACGGGGCAGATATCGGCACACCGGCCGAAAAACTTGAGTCGCCCGCCCTCATTCGAAATTCTCGAAACCGCACCCCCCGATCCCGGTTCGATTCCTGCCTGTCCACTACGAAGGCAGCGGCTTATGCTGGACGTGATCATCATCGGGGCGGGGCCGGTCGGGCTGGCCTGCGGCATCGAGGCCCGGCGGAACGGCCTCTCGGCGCGGCTCATCGAGAAGGGAGCCCTCGTCAACTCCTTCCTCGGGTACCCGACCAACATGGAGCTCTTCTCCACGCCGGACCTGCTCGAGATCGGCGGCCATCCCTTCCCCACCCACCGGTACAAGCCCCTCCGCGAGGAGACCATCGACTACTACCGGCGCGTGGCCCAGGTGGAACGTCTCGACGTGCGCCTCTACGAGCGGGTGCTACGGGTCGAGGGCGAGGCCGGGCACTTCGTCGTGCACACGGACCGGGGCACCCACGAGAGCCGCTTCGTGGTGGCGGCCACGGGCTTCTTCGACGTGCCCAACCGGATGGACGTGCCGGGCGAGGACCTGCCCAAGGTGACGCATTATTACAAGGAGCCCTTCGCGTACACGGGAATGGAGGTGGCCGTCATCGGCGCGAAGAACTCGGCGGCGAAGGCGGCCCTCGAATGCTTCCGCCACGGCGCCCGGGTGACACTGGTGGTGCGCGGCCCCGCCGTCAGCGACAGCGTCAAGTACTGGATCAAGCCGGACCTGGAGAACCGCATCCGCGAGGGCTCGATCCGGGCCTACTTCAACACCACCGTCGAGGCCATCACCGAGCAGACGATCCGCCTGCGTACCCCCGAAGGACCGGTCGAGTTGCCGAACGACTTCGTCCTGGCGATGACCGGCTACCGGCCGGACTACACCTTCCTCACCGAAGCGCTGGGCATCGCGGTGGCGGACGACCCGGCCCGCACGCCCGTGCACGACCCCGAGACGTTCGAGACGAACCGCCCGGGCGTCTACCTGGCCGGCACCGTCTGCGGGGGGCTGAACACGAGCCGCTGGTTCATCGAGAACGGCCGCTTCCACGCCGCCCAGATCATGCGCCACATCGCCGAGACTGCAACGGCGGACTGGAAGGTTGAAGGTTGAAGGTTGAAGGTTGCAAATTACAGATTGGAAGATTGAAAATTGGATGCTTGGGATGGCATCGCAGGGCGAGCGCATTCTAAAATAGGCTAGTGTTAATGGCCTGGGATGTCGTAAGCTGTGCCGGTTCGTCAGCCGTTCCAGTTTGCTCCCCTCCGTTCATGTCTGAGACCTGCTTTATTCGCTATTTTGACCACCTTGAGGACCCCCGACGCGATCAGGGCAAACGCCACCGGCTCGAGCACGTGCTCGTGATCGCCCTCTGTGCCGTTGTTGCCGGTGCTGAGGGCTGGGATGACATCGCCACGTTCGCCCAGGCCAAAGTCTCCTGGCTGACCCAACGGCTCGACCTCAAACATGGCACGCCCTCGGGCGACACCTTCCGCCGCGTCCTGGCCGCCATCTGCCCGGAGGCCTTCGCCCGCGGCTTCGTACGCTGGGTGGAGGCGCTGGCCCAACAGACGGCCGGCGAGGTCATTGCCATCGATGGCAAGACGCTGCGCCGCAGTTACGACAAAGACGACCCGAAGGCCGCCCTGCACATGATCTCGGCCTGGGCGTGTGAGCAGCATCTGGTGCTGGCGCAAGAGAAGGTCTCGGCCAAGAGCAATGAGATTACCGCGATTCCGGCGCTTCTGGAGGTGTTGGACCTCGAAGGCTGCATTGTGACGCTCGATGCGATGGGCACGCAGACCGAGATTGCCGAAGCGATCTGCGCGCAGGGGGCGGACTACGTGTTGGCCCTGAAGGGCAACCAGGGCCTGCTCCACCGTGAGGTGCGGGCCTACTTCGAGCAGGGGCGCACGCGGCACTGGCGGGCGATGCCGGTCGCCTACGCGGAGCGCTGTGACCTGGGGCACGGGCGCAAGGAAGTGCGTCGGCTGTGGATCTCGACCGATGTGGCCTGGGTGCCCAAGGCCGAGGCGTGGCGTGACCTGAACAGCCTCGTGATGGTCGAACACGAGCGCCACACGCAGCAGGGCGTGAGTCTGGAGCGCCGCTTCTACATCAGCAGCCTCGCGACCACAGCGGAGCAGATGCTGGATATCATCCGGAGTCACTGGGGCATTGAGAATCAGCTGCACTGGGTGCTCGATGTGGTGTTTCGGGAGGATGAGAGCCGTATTCGGCGCGATCACGGGGGGCAGAACATGGCGGTGGTGCGGCAGCTAGCGCTCAACCTGTTGCGCAAGGACGAAACGAAGCGGTTGAGTCTGCGCATGAAGCGAAAACGGGCCGGTTGGGACGATGCCTTCCTGGCGCAGATCGTCGGAATTTAGAATGCGCTCGCCCTGGATGGCATCGCCTGGCGCCACGTGCCCTGGTGGCTGATCTTCTGCCACTGCAGGGCCATGAAAGCCGGAAAGTGAAGGGCAGGCCATCAAAATCTGCAATTTGCAATCTGCAATTTGCAATCCAAAAGAAGGTATTTGCGAATGAGGGGCGAGCGGGCGTAACCTGACGGGTCCTCTGTCCCAGCCCGTCGCCCCCATGCGCCCCCCTACCCTCCTGCTCGTCCTGCTCGCCGGCCTGACCGGTGCGTGCACCCGCTTCGACACGGTGCCGCTCCCCCGTGCCGTCCCGCCCTCGGTGGACGTGCCCGAGTGGGCCAAGGACGCCGTCTGGTACCAGATCTTTCCCGAGCGCTTCCGCAACGGCGACCCGTCGAACGACCCGACGGTGGACGACCTCCGGGGGTCGTGGCCCCACCTGACCCCCGAGGGCTGGCAGATCGCCCGCTGGACCGCCGACTGGTACGCCCGCGCCGGCTGGGAACGCGCCGCCTCGGACGACTTCTACCTCTCCGTGCAACTCCGCCGCTACGGGGGCGACCTCCAGGGCATCCTCGACCGCCTCGACTACCTCGACTCGCTCGGCGTGACGGCCCTCTACCTGAACCCGATCTTCGAATCGCCCAGCCTGCACAAGTACGACGGGGCGATGTACCACCACGTGGACGACAACTTCGGCCCCGACCCGGCCGGCGACCGGGCGCGCATGGCCGCCGAGAACCCCGTCGACCCGGCCACCTGGACGTGGACCGCCGCAGACACCCTCTTCCTGGCGCTCGTCCGCGAGGCCCACGCCCGCGGCATGCGGGTCATCCTCGACGGCGTCTTCAACCACATGGGCCTCCGCTCCTTCGCCTTCGAAGACGTGGTGGCCCGGCAGCAGGCTTCCCCCTTCGCCGACTGGTTCACCATCACCGCCTGGGACGACCCCGCCACCCCCGACACGAACGAGTTCGCCTATGCGGGATGGCTCGGCGTGCGGGAACTGCCCGAGCTGCGCGAGGACGAACACGGCCTCATCCCGCCCATCCGCGCCTACGTCTACGCCTCCGTGCGCCGCTGGATGGACCCGAACGGCGACGGCGACCCCTCCGACGGCGTCGACGGGTGGCGCCTGGACGTGGCCGAGATGGTGCACCTCCGCTTCTGGCAGGACTTCCGCGCCTTCGTCCGCGGCCTCAACCCGGAAGCCTACCTCGTCGGCGAGGTGTGGTGGGAGGAGTGGCCCGAGCGCATGTTCAACGCCCGCCCCTGGCTCGAAGGAGACGCCTTCGACGCGGTGATGAACTACCGCTGGGCGCGGGCCGTCCGCCGCCTGTTCCTCGGGGCCGACCTCGAACCCGGCGCCCCCTACGGCCCGTCGGCCTTCGCCCGCGAACTCCGCACCCTCTACGAGGACTACCCGCCCGAGGTGAACTTCGTCCTGATGAACACCCTCGGCTCGCACGACACCGACCGGCTCGCCTCGCAGGTGGTCAACCCGGATGTCCGGTTCGACTACCGCGCCGGCGTGCGGGACAACCCCGCCTACCGCGTCCGCAAGCCGAACGCGGCCGAGCGCACGACGCAGCGCCTCATCCTGGCCCACCAATTCACGTACGTCGGCGCACCGCACCTTTTCTACGGGGACGAGGCCGGGATGTGGGGCGCCGACGACCCGGACGACCGCAAGCCGATGGTCTGGCCGGAGCTGACCTTCGACGACGAGGCGTCCCACCCGCTGGGCCTCGAACGCCCCCGCGACGCGGTCGGCTTCGACCACGACCTGTTCGCCTACTACCGCACGCTGGTTCACCTGCGCCGCGCGAGCCCGGCCCTGCGGCGCGGCAGCTTCGAGGTGCTCCACGCCGACGACGCCACACGGACGCTGGCCTACGCCCGCCGCTTCGGCGACGAGCAGGTGTGGGTGGCCTTCAACCTGGACGAGGCGCCGCACGAACTCGCCCTGGACGTGCAGACGACCTTCCCCGCCGCCGGGCACACCCCCGCCCGTTCCCTGGTCGGCCGCACCGTGCGCGACGTCCTCTCCGGCGAGACGGCCCGCCTCGAACGCGCCACGCTCACCTTCCCGATGCCGCCCCGCTCCGCCCGGATCTGGATGATGGAGGAATGACGGCGTGCGTGGTGCGTAAAAAGCCCTACGAAATACGAAATACGCACCACGCCATTCAGAGCGCCGCCAGGATCTGGCGGGCGAGCGGATGGCCGGGTGCCAGTTCCAGGGCACGCCGGGCGTACCGTGCGGCCGCCTCCATGTCGTCGTGGCGGAAGTGGGCCAGGGCCAGGTTGGCCAGCGCGTCGACGTAGTCCGGGCGGACTTCGACGGCGCGGGTGAGCAGGTCGATGGCGCGGTCGAGCCGGTCTTCCTCCAGGTAGAAGGCCCCCAGGTTGCCCAGCGCGATGGGATGCGAGGGAGCCACCGCCACGGCACGTTCGAGATACGGGCGGGCCGCCTCACGCGCGCCACGGAGGATATGGGCCAGCCCCATGTTCGTCAGCGCGTCCGGATCGTCGGGGTTCAGTTCCAGGGCACGGCGCAGCGCCGCCTCGCCCGCTTCCATGTCGCCGTCGCGCAACAGAGCCGACCCCAGGTTATAGTGGGCCCGGACGAGCCAGGGTTGTTCCTCGATGGCCTGCCGGTACAGCGCAACGGCCTCCTGAAGCCGTCCCTGTGCCTCCAGGAAACGGCCATAGTTGACCCGTATGCCGGCCAGCGCCGGCTGGAGATCGAGCGCCCGCCGGTAGAGCCGGGCGATGACGGCGGGATCGCGACCATCGGCCTCGTAGGCCTGCGCCAGCGTGTTGAGCCGCTCGGGAACGCCGGGATCGAGCCGCACGGCGGTCTCCAGCGGCGGGATGGCTTCCCCGACCTCCCCCAGCCGAAGCCGGGCGAAACCCAGCAGGTACTGCGCCTCCCCGTGTTCCGGGTCTTCGGCCAGGGCCCGCGCGAGGCGACGGATGCCTTCCCGCAGCGCCAGCGTATCGCCGCGTTGCGTGCCATAGACGACGTAGGCCATGCCGGCATAGCGCAGGCCGTCCGTTCCCCCGGCGTCCCGTTCGAAGTAGGGTTTCAGCACGGGTGGCCGGTGAACGGGCTCCGGCGATGGCGCCGGTTCATCCCGTACCACCCGGATCAGGTGGTCGGTAAAGGTGGTGTGCGGCGTTCCCTCGCCGGCCACCTTCGGCATGTGGCAGGCGATGCAGTTGGCCTCCGGGGTGTGGCGCTCACGGGCCGCCGGCGTGTCGAACCGTTCGACCAGCGCCGCCGGGGCATGGCAGTCCTGGCAGGTCGTGTTGAAATACGCCGGTCCCTTGTCGCGGAAGCCCTCGTGGGGGTTGTGGCACGTGATGCACTCCATCGGGTTGCCCTGCGCCAGCGTGGCCTGGAAGCAGGCGCTCTTCTTCATGCGGTCGGCGTGCGAGATCACGTCGATCCGGTCGACGCGGGTGGGCTCCTCCCGGTAGAAGAGCGACACGTGGGCCGAGAGCGGCTCCGACGGGCGGAAATCGAACGCCGAGCGTCGCTCACGGAGTATCGAGACGGTGCCGGAGAGGTGGCATTGCTGGCACACGTCGAGGCGGCGTTCGAAGGGCAGGTGGGCCGGGTTGACGATCGTCGGGTCATAGTCGCCCACCACCTCCGGATCGGCCAGGCGGACCTCCACGTGCAGGTCGCCGGGTCCATGACAGCGCTCGCAGCCGATCCCTTCCGGCATCCGCTCGTATTTCCCCTCGACGAACGGCACCGAAACGGGATAGCTGTTGTGGCAGGCCACGCACCGATCCGGGATGAGGCGGTCGAAGCGGGGATTGTCTTCGCGGTAGCCGGGGCTGAAATCCCACCGCCCGGTCTGGGTATACCAGGTCAGCGGCAGTTCGTAGAGGTAGCCGTTGTTTTCCGTCAGGTAGGTTCGTGCCGCCGTGCCGCTGCCGACGACGTGGTGCATCTCGCGTACGAGCCGGTGCGTCTTTTCGCCGTCCGGCCCGAGACGATATTCCTCCTGATAGAAGCGCCCCGCTTCCTCGAAGGCCCGGTAATAATAGCCGCGCCCGGCATGGTAGATCGGAGGCGAGGGAAAGGTCTCGACGGCGTTTTCCGGTGTAAGGCGGTACCAGGACCGGGCCATCCCGTGGGCCTGGTAGCCGTGGTATTCGGCCTCGTGGCAGGAGGCACAGACGGCATCCCCGACGAAGGCGACGCCGGCTTCGACGTTTCGGAACCGCACCGCTTCGCCGGACGACCCGGCGGGCGAGCCGGGCGCAGCTTCTTCCTGCCCGCCGCAGCCGGCGAGCCCCACCACGATCAGGCTCAGCAGCACGAAACGTTGCATCACAGCGGGCACCTATCGAAGCAGCCGGCAGACGAGCACCGGAACCAACCCGGCCGGCGACACCGGGTTTCCCGGCGAAGCGGGCAAAAAAAAGCGCGGGGTGACCCCGGCCAGGCCGGCATCACCCCGCGCATGCATGCTGCGTGACGGGTTACAGCGTCACCGAGGCCGTGAACATCTGCACGCCGTCGAAGAAGTCGGTCGAGCGGTAGGCGTAGTCGACCACGAGCGTGGTGCCGCCCAGGTCCAGGTTCAGGCCGGCACCGAAGTTGGTGCCGCTGTAGAACGTCAGGTCCTGGTCGCTTTCCTGCATCGAGTAGCCGCCCCGCACGAACAGGATGTTACGGAAGCCCAGTTCGAGGCCACCGGCAAACTGGTCCTGATCGAACGAGTTGGAGCGGAAGTTACCGAAGACGTTGACCACGGCCCCGGCGCCGACCTCCCGGGTGTAGCTGATGCCGAAGTTGAGCATCGACGGGAGTTCGAAGTCGGCACCGTCGAGCCGCAGGGCGTTCGGCGTCGCATTGGGGCGCTGGTCCGGCAGGCGGACGAGCTTCACCATGCCGGTGCCGCCGTAGCTCATCTGGGGCCCGATGTTTTTCAGGCTCACGCCCAGGCGCAGGCCGCTTTCACCGACGGTGTAGTTCATCCCGGCGTCGAAGGCGATGCCGGTGGCCTGCGTATCGTCGATCGACTCGTTGATCACCTTGAACGTGACCCCGGCCGCCATGCGGTCGGTGAACTGGCGGGCGTAGGAGAGGGCCGCCGTGATGAACGAGGCCGAGAAGGTCAGCGAGCTGATCTCCGGGCTCGTTTCGGTCGTCAGCGGGATGTCCCCGAAGTCCCAGGCCGTGAAGGTGATCGCCAGGTTGTTGTTGCCGAAGCGCTGGGCCACGCCGAAGTAGTTGACGCCGATATCGGCCACATACTCGATGCGGCTGAAGATGGCGTTCGTCCCCGGGTTGAGGGCCAGGCCGGCGGGGTTCGAGTAGAGGGCTTCGAGGCCCGAGGCGTTGGCCATGCCGGCGGTCATGGCATTGCCCAGGGCCGCCGTGCGGGCGGTCGGCGGCACCAGCAGGTGGTCGGCGCCGGCCGTACCCCGCCGTTTCTTGTCACCGGCCTGGGCCTCGGGGGCCAGCAGGCCCACCAGGAAGGCCGCCAGCAGGCCGTAGACGAGCAGTCGCGTTCTATTCGCTTTCATCGTAAACCTCACAGTTGCATTCGGTGGTACGTGCATGCATCGGGCCTGTCAGAGCAGGTCGAGCTGGATCCGCTTCTTCACGACGGCGAACTTGAGCACCTTTTCCCCGACGCCCGGCACCTCCACGTGGATGAGGTAGATGCCGCTGGCGATCGGCAGGGCTTCGTCCGTCTGCAGATCCCAGTTGACGAACGTCGTCTCGGGACTGCGTTTTTCGATCGTCTTGATCAGCGTACCGCTGAGGGTGAAGATGCGGATCGTGGCACGGCCCGGCAGGTTGGTGATGCGTACCACGTCGTTGAGGTTACTGACCTCGTAGGTCGAGGCGCCTTTGTAGGGGTTCGGCACGATGGTGATCGCCTCGAGGGCGTTTTCCAGCACCGAGGCCACCCCGCGCTGCGCACCGAAGCCTTCGGTGCTGAAGGTGAAGACGTCGCCCGGGAGGTTCGGCTTGGTCGTCAGGAAACGCACCACCGTGCCGGCCCCCAGGTCACCCGGATGACGCACGTTCGGGTCCCCCGTGGCATCGTCGAAGATGATGCGCTGGATCGGACGACCCAGCCCGAAGGCAATCAGATCCTCGATGGCACCGCCCGTCGCGTCGAAGGCGTTCGGGCAGCCGTTCGGGTCGGCATCGACGAGCGGCTTGACCACCGCTTCGAAGTCCTCATACGTCGTCGTCGGGTAGTACGCATAGACGCGGTCCGTAGCGCCGTTGGTACCCGAGGCGAAGAAGGGACTGGGCAGCTCACCGTAGGCGAACTCGCACTCGCCTGCGTTGTCCGAGAAGAGGTTCGGGATCATCCGCACGTCGTCGCTCGGATCGTTCTCCCCGAAGGCCCCGACCGGACCGATGTCCCACACCTCGAACGGCACCCAGATGGCATTGCCGGTGGTGAAGGGATGGTAGGCATAGGAGCCCGTCTCGGTGAAGCGGATCTCGAAGTCGTTCGGCGCATAGTTGCCGATCACGGCTTCCGGCCCGGCGCCCTGGTGGTACATGACGTACTGGCCGGTGCCGTTGAAGGAGGGGTAGAGCCAGTTGCCGCCGACCTCGGCACAGCCGAACGTGGAGACGGCACCCGGGCCGCAGGGGTCGAACCCGCCGGGGCCGACGATCTCGATGAAGGCCCACTCTTCGGCGCCCGGCTCGATGTCCAGCGGGCCGGGTTCAGGTCCCTGCACGTTGAACGAAAGCCCGTCGGCCGTGAAGACCGCCCGGCGCTGGGGCGCCGCCTTGCCCGTCCGGGTGATGGCTCCGTTCGGGCCGGTACCGCCGTCGAAGATCTTGTCCGATCCGCGGTAGATGTCGTAGGTGGTCACCGTCGCGGCCACTTTGGCGGCCGGCAACGGGCGCTGCTGCGCGAGCGGGCCGTTGGCCTCTTCCGGCAGGTCCTCGACCTGCACCGTCCGCGTCTTGGCGGGCAGTTCGGCGGAGTAGAACTCGACGCGGTACGTGGCATCGACGACGGCCGCCGGGTCGATCACGTCGGCCGAGACGATGCCGCCGCCTTTTCCGGCGGTGCGTTCGGCCGAGAAGTCCGGCTCGGCGGCACTGGCCACGGCGGCGAGGGCTGCATCGGCCAGCACGGTGCCGCCGTCCCGGGCATCGACGCGCGAGGGAACGACCGTCACGGTCGTCATCGGGCTCGGGAAGATCTTGTTGACATCGGTCTCCGGGTCATAGGCGAAGGCCTGCACCCCGAAGTAGTATTCGGTGTAGTTGGTCAGGTTGTCCACCTTGAGCGAATGCTGGATGCCGGTGTCGTTGAGGCCCGGCGCGCCGAAGAACGTCAGCCCGTTCGGCAGGGACTCCAGCGTGTGCTGTTCCACGACGCCGTTCTGGACGTCGAAGATGGCGATCTGCCGGGCGTCGCTCAGCTTGAACTCGGCCGTCGGGAACTGGTAGACGCGATACCCCTCGAACGTGTAGGTGCTGCCGAGCGGGTTCTCCGCCTGATAGCTTTCGAGGTAGTTGTTGTCAGTCGGCAGGTTGGTCCACTTCAGGATGACCGAACCGTCGAGCTGCGTCACCGAAACGCGCGGGGCATTCGGCGGCGAGGGCAGCTGGAAGTTCGCGTCGAAGGCGGCCTGGGCCAGGGCGTCGGCGTCGCGCATCTTGGCGACGGAGTCCAGGTTGTCGGCACCGAAGCCGGTCACGATGCCATAGACGATCTCCTGCACGTCGCCGGGGTTCATCGTGAAGGGCCCGGTGGACATGAGGAAGCGGCGGTCGCTCGGCGGGTTGGGAGTGCCGTTGCCGTCGATGTTGAACTCGCTCCAGTAGGCCTTCGTGACCGGGTCGCCCGGGTACATGAAGTTGGCCGTCTGGGCGCAGTTGTTCGGGTTGAAGCCGTTGCCCCCGAAGCACATGCGCGAGCCATCCTGCCAGATCCCCCGGAGGTAATTATACCAGTCGGAGGTCAGGTCACGGGGGTTGCCGAACTCGGATGAGTCATTGTTATAGTAGAGGAAGCGCGTCATTTTCAGACGCGTTTTGTTCTCGTGGACGGTGCCGTCCGGGTCGGTCCACGTCTGCCCCGGCGCATCGACGAGCGGCCCCTGGAAGAAGTCGTAGCCGGTCGCGGGCGGGGCTTCGCCGTAGCCGTCGGAGCCTTCGTCGTCGTTGTCGGCGTTGTAGACGAAGCCCAGGCCGAGCGTGGTGTCGCTGCCGACGTAGTCGTCGGTGGCGTTGCCGAGGTCGGGGTCGGACCAGATGCCGAACCAGGTGTCGGTCATCGGGGCCTTGCCCTTGTAGATGAGCTTGTACTTGTAGAAGGTGGTGTTGCCCAGGTCACCGGCCAGGTTGAAGGCGAAGGCCGAGACCTGCACTTCCAGGCCCATGGCGGGCGTTCCGGTGGTGCCGTGCGTGTTGCCGACGTCGTTCATGACCCACCAGGCCATCTGGTCGCCCAGGATGTCCGGGCGGTCCCCGTCGGCGACGTTGTAGACACCGTCGCCGTTGGCGTCGATGAAGGGGGCGCCCAGGTCGGCCGGCCACTCGGCGATGTCGGCCGTGGGCGGAACGCCTTCATCGAGGGCCTGGATCTCCGCCCGGCTGACCTTCCAGATGCGGTCGTAGCGGGAGCAGTTGCCGTCGCCGGGCAGCTCGCCGTCTTCGGTGAGCGGGCCGGGCCAGAACTCCCAGCGGGCGTAGTCGGCCGCCGCAGCGCGGAGCTGCCCGTTGACGAGGCCGCCGATCCAGATGCCCGAGGCGAAGATGGCGTTGGGGGTGATGGGCTGCCCTTCCGGGGCTTTGGGGATGTTGTAGACGTTACCGGCGCCTTTCCAGAAAAGGCCTCCCATGTTGAAAAGGCGTGCCCGGACGTTGTTGATGTCCAGGTCGGTGGTGGCACTCCCGAGCTCACAGCTGCCCGTGGTCTGGGCGGCTGCCGGGGTGCTCCAGACGAGCCCGAGCACGACGAGCAGGAGTAACGGTTTATAGGTTCGCATTCGCGCTACCTCCAAGTCGATAATTCCTTTGTGGCGTCAACGGGATCCGGTGCGGCACGGCAGGCCGGGCGGGCAGGCCGTGGGAAGAGGGTCTCCCGGCGGCCTGCCGCACCGCAACCGGCGGACACGGGTTCGCAGTTCAGCCTAGAAGTTCAGACGGAATCCGAGGCGGGTCTGGCGCGGGATCCCGTAGTTGAACGGATCACGCAGGCGGAACTGGTAATACATCCGTCCGGACGAGCCCGGCGGGAATTCGGCCAGGCCGTCGTCGGTCTCCAGGTATCCGTCGTTGTCGGGGTCCCCCGTGGCCGGCCAGACGTCCAGCACGTTGTCCTGGTCGAGCAGGTTTTCGATCCACAGGAATGCAGTGAGGGTCGTCCGGTCGTTGAGCCTGAACTGGCGGTCGAGGCGCAGGTTGATCAGCGTCGTCGTGGGGAGGTTCTCGCCGTTGATTTCGCCCTTGAGCCCGGTCAGGCGCACGGGTGCGTGCCGCGGGTAGGGTGCGAGCAGGCGGGAGTAGGGCTGGCCGCTCTTGAGCGAGCCGATGATGTTGACGCCGAAGTTCTCGAGCAGCTTGCTGCCGAAGATCGTCGGTCCTTCCCCTGCGCCGAGCCGGTAGTCCAGCGTCACGTGGGCGGTGTGCCGGCGGTCGAAGTCCAGCGGGCTGAGGAAGTTGGGGACGATCGGGTTGGCCTCGCGCAGCCAGAAGATGTTCGACGTCGTGGTCGCATCGGAGCCGGTACCGCGGGCCACCGAGAACGTGTAGGAGACGTTGAGCGCCACCCCGCCGGTGCGACGCAGGTCGAACTCGAACTCGGCCCCCTTGACCGTCCCGAAGTCCACGTTCTGGAACGTGCTGTAGTTGTTCGGGAAGACGTTCTTGAGGGCACGGAGCTGGATCAGGTCTTTGATCTGCCGGAAGAAGCCGGAGATCTGGATGGCCGCGCGCGCGCCCAGGCGCTGCCGGAAGCCCAGCTCATACTCGATCGTCTTCTGCGGCTTCAGGTTCGGATTGCCGATGCTGCCGCTGGAAGCCAGCCGGCTCTGGAACATGTCCAGCGTGGCGATCTGCCGCGTCGTCGGCCGCTGCGTCAGCACGTCGTAGTGGGCGAAGAACAGGGCCTGGTCCGTCACCGGGAACGTGACGCCGATGCGCGGCTGGAAGTTGACCTGCGGGTCGTAGTCCGTGAAGACCTCCTCGTAGAGCTGGTTCCGCTCGAAGCCGTCGCGGAGCTGCGGCGTTCCGCGCGTGACGACTTCCGTCGCTCCGACGACCTGCCCGTTCCGGTTGTAGAAGGTGCCGTTCAGGTCACGGTAGCCGACGACGCGATCGGGCGAGGAGCAGTCCCCGTTGGTGCAGTAGACGGCAAAGTCGCCGCCGATGTTTTCGGGCGCACCGCCGACGTCGGCCACCCGCCTGATCGGCACCAGGGCGTACGGATCGCGCAGGACGCGCTGGTTGTTGTCGAAGACGTCCACGCGGACGCCGACCTGCAGCACGATGTCGCGGAATTCGACCTTGTCCGAGATATAGCCCGCGTAGTAGATCGGCTCGTAGGGGGCAATGTTGAAGGCCGAGTTGCCGACGGCGTTCTGATCGCCGGTGGTGTAGGCCCGCAGGTCCTCGCTGTCGACCTCCTGGAGGCCGCGATAGTCGTACCCGTAATAGGTAATCCCACCGATCTCGTCAAGCACGGAGAACTGGAAGTCATCCCAGCGGGAGACCGCCTTTTCCACATCGCCTTCGATGTCGCCGTCGTCGTAGAAGCGGGCCAGCGACTGGGCGCCCGAGAAGTTGAAGACCGGCACCTCATAGTAACGCTGCGTCCGCTTTTCATACTCGCCGCCGAACTCGATCTGGTGGATGCCCAGCTGCGTGGTCACGTTGGCCGAGAAGCGGAGCTGCTCGCTCCGGCCCTTGCTGAAGCCCGAGCCCACGGCGCCCGGCTGTGCGAACTGCGACGCCACACCCGAAAGCCCCGGGAAGGTCCCGTCTTCGAACTGCTGCACGAAAACGGCCGTGTCGGGCGTGCCGTCCCCGTCGGTATCCTCGAGGCGATCGAACTGGCGGTAGCGGGCGGCGACGGCGTTGTTCGGGTGATCGATGTCGCCGTAGAAGAGCACGTCGCGGATGTCGTCGCTGAAGCCGTTCTGCCAGTTGGCGAACTTGTAGTTGGTGTAGTCTACCTGCAACTGGTAGAACGTGGCCGCCGAGAGGTAGTGCGTCCAGTTCAGGTACACCCGGCTCGTCTGCTGCGATCCCTGGCCGCTGTTGTGCGGGCTGAAGATCGAGCGCTGCAGGCTGTAGCTCTCATAATCCCGGTCGACGTACTGCCCCCCCAGGCGAATACGCACCGACCTGCTCGGGCTGAAGCTGACGTTGCCGTTGAGGTTCAGGTTCTTGTTCTCGGCGTTGCGCCGGGCGTTACGGAACTCGAAGTCGTCCTCCGTAAAGAAACGCGTCACCGAGACCGGGTCATAGTTGAGCACCGATTCGCCCTCACCCAGGCCAAGCTGCGCATTCAGGTCGGCGAGGCTCACCCGGGCCTCCCCGTTCTGGCCCAGCTCGAAGGCCGACACCGGCACGGCCCGCACGTTCCCACTGGCATCCTGAATCTGGATGGCCTCGGGCACGTTCTGGATCGCCTCCAGGCGGTCATCCGGCAACTGCGGCGTCGGGATGGCACGCGGGTTGGCGTCATACTCCGACTGGTACTCCGCCGACAGGAAGAAGCTGACCTTCTCCCCGGCGACCGGGCCTCCGATCGCGACCGAGCCGAGGTTGTACTCGTAGTCGTCGAAGAACTGCGACGTGATGCCCTCGGCCGAGCCGAAGAAACGGCTCGCACCGCCCTTGGTCGACACCGAGATCACGCCGCCCATGGCGTCGCCGTATTTGGCCGGCAGCCCGCCGATGAGCATCTCCTGTTCGGCAATGGCCTGCTGGGCAACCCCCAGGTTCCCGACAACCTTCACGCCGTCGACGTAGTAGACGACCTCTTCATCACGCCCGCCGCGGATGTTGAGGGTGGAGGAGCCTTCGTTGGACACCACGCCGGCCTGCAGCGAGGCCACGGTGGCCACACCACGCACGGGCAGGTTCTGGAGCTCCTCCCCCGTCACCACGCGCGGCGCACCGAGGGCGTCCTTCTGGATGAGCGGGCGCTCGTACTCGACGACGATCTCGTCGAGTTCCACACCCGGCCGGAGCGCAAAGTTGAGCTCGCGCGTATAGCCGGCGTTGACCTCCACACCGGTCTGGGTGACGGTCTGATAGCCGACGAACGAAACCTGCACGTCGTACTCACCCACCGGCACGCCGAGCAGCAGGTACTGGCCGTCGACGTCCGTAATGGTCCCGAACTGCGTGCCCACCAGCACGACGCTGGCTCCCGGCAGCGGGTCACCGGTTTCGGCATCGGTGACGACACCGGTCAACTTACCGGTATTCTGCGCCAGGGCGAGCATCGGCGTAATGAGCACCAGCAGCACAAGCGTGCCCCATTTACGTAACATAATGCTACCTCCTCTGGTGATGTGTGGCTTCGAACGGGAACTGCCCGTAGGCCGACCGGACACAACCCGTCCACGGGTATGTTAAGCGTATAACACTTAACCGGGTATTACCTGGCGTAAAGCACACCCGGCTGCGCCACCCTCAACATACGGGGGCCGCACCCGGAACACCTCCCTACGGCCCGACCAGACACACGCGCCACCGGGCCGCGCACTGACCCGGAAAACCGGCGCGCTCTGGCAAACAGCGTCTTACGAAAGGTGCGGGGGGATGGAAAAGCCGTAGCGAAGGTTCGGATCGTGTGCCTTACGGTCGGTTCATGGGTTCTTCGTTTCGGTGTGGCAATATATTGGGGTGCACAACTTTTGTCAAGGGAATGCTGCGTCCCCTGTGGGCAGGGACGTCGTTTTGCACATCCCGTGCAGGCCCGCTCAGACATAGATCAGGTGCACGTCTTCGACCCCCTCGAGCGCGGCGATGCGGCGCAGCACCTCCGGCGGCACCGCCTCGTCCACGCTGATGGCCGTCAGGGCCATGGCCCCCTTGCCCGTACGCCCGAGCGCCAGCGCCCCGATGTTGATCCCGGCCTCGGCCAGCGCCCCCCCGACGGAGGCCAGCATGCCGGGCCGGTCCACGTTCCGGTAGAACAGAAGCCAGCCCTCGGCCCGCACCTCGAACCAGAACGCATCGACCCGGACCAGACGGGGGTCGTCGGCCCCGAAGATGGCACCGGCCACCTCCCGGCGGGTCCGGTCCGTCTCCACGGCCACCTCGATCAGGTTCGTGAAGCTGTCCCGTCCTGAACGCACCTCGGCCACCACGTCCAGCCCCAGCTCCCCGGCCAGCACCGGGGCGTTGATCAGGTTGACCGGACCGCTCTGCGAGCAGCTCAGCAGGCCCTTGAGCACCGCAATCTTAAGCACTTCGGCATAACGCTGCGGCACGTCCCCGTGGCACCGGACGACGACGCGGTTCAGGTGTGCTGCGGCCAGTTGCCCGGCGATCAACCCCAGCTTCTCGGCCAGGCGCAGGTAGGGCTGCACCTCCTGGTGAGCCGCCATGCGGATCGCCATGGCGTTGACCGCCGACGTGACCGGCTCCCCCCGGAGCGCCCGGATCACCTGCTCGGTGACCTGCCGCGCCACCTTCTGCTGGGCCTCCTCCGTCGAGGCTGCGATGTGCGGCGTGGCCACCACACGCGGATGCGCGATCAGGCCGGCCAGCGCCGGGGGAGGCGGCTCCTGCGAGTATACGTCGAGCGCCGCCCCGGCCACCTGCCCGTCTTCGAGCGCCGCCAGCAGCGCCGCCTCGTCGACGATGCCGCCCCGGGCACAGTTGACGATGTACACCCCGCGCTTGCACCGCGCCAGCGCCCCCGCATCCAGCATCCCCCGCGTGGCCTCGTTGAGCGGCGTGTGGAACGTGATGAAGTCGCTCTTCTCAAAAATTTCGTCGAGCGATACGAGCGTGATGCCCAGCCGCCCGGCCACCTCGGGGGCCAGCACGGGATCATAGCCGAGCACCGTCATGCCGAAGCCCTGCATGCGCTCCGCCACGGCCCGTCCGATCTTGCCCACGCCGACGATGCCCAGGGTCTTCTCGTAGAGCTCGGAGCCCTGAAACGACTTCCGGTCCCATTTCCCTTCCCGCAGCGAGGCATTCGCCTGCGGGATGCGGCGTGCCAGCGCCAGCAGCATCGCCACCGTATGCTCGGCCGTGGAGATGGTGTTGCCGTCGGGCGCGTTGATGACCAGAATGCCGCGCCGGGTGGCGGCCTCCACATCGATGTTGTCCACACCGACGCCGGCCCGGCCGATGACTTTCAGGTTCTCGGCGGCCTCGATCAGGTCGGCGCCGATCCGCGTGCCGCTGCGGATGATCCAGCCGTCGGCGCGGGCCGCGTGCCGCCGCAGCACCTCGGGCGGCTGCTTGAGCTGCACGTCGGCCTCCATCCCGGCCTCCCGCAACATCTCCATGCAGACCGGATCGACGGCATCGGTGATCAAAATGGTGTGCGACATGGCTTCCCCGCCCCTGATAAACCCTGATAAACAACGTGCCGGTGAATGGGCTAAACTAAATTGAACACCGCCTCCGTGCGCCCCCGCATTGTGATGAAACGTAGAAAGGCGCGTGACGAAATGGTAAAGGCACCCGGCACACGCCGCCGGGCGAAGGCGGGTTTCAGCCTGCAGGGAAGCCGGGGGCGGATCGTACCCCGCCCGTACCTTCCTCGAACCTCCCCCCTGCGTGCCGCGTTAGACGCCCCGCTCCGGCCCGCCAAGAAGCACCCCCGAACATGGCCCGTCAGTTCAACGTCCCGGCTTTCTACCGCAGCCCGGTCATCGGGCGGGTGAAAGAGGCCCGCCGCGTGACCGACCCGCGCAAGCGCGACCTGTCCCCCTCGGTGCTGGACTTCGGGCCGGTGCGCTTCAAGCTCGCCCGTCACTTCGGCTTCTGCTACGGCGTCGAGAACGCCATCGAGATCGCCTACCGCGCCCTCGACGAGAACCCCGGCCGCCGCCTGTTTCTGCTCTCCGAGATGATCCACAACCCGCACGTCAACGACGACCTGCGGCGGCGCGGCATCCGGTTCCTCCGCACCACCCGGGGCGAACAGCTCATCCCCTTCGACACCCTCACCCCGGAGGACGTCGTCATCATCCCCGCCTTCGGGGCCTCGCTCGAAGTGGAAGCCGAGCTCGCCCGCCGGGGCGTCGACACGGTGCGCTACAACACCACCTGCCCGTTCGTCGAGAAAGTGTGGAAACGCAGCGAGCAGATCGGGCAGAAGGGCTTCACGGTGGTGGTCCACGGCAAGCGGTACCACGAGGAAACCCGGGCCACGTTCTCCCATGCGAAAGAGGCGGCCCCCGTGGTCGTCGTGCGCGACCTCGGCGAGGCCGAAGACCTGGCCCGCGTCATCCGGGGCGAGGCCGGCCGCGCCTTCTTCTTCGAACGCTTCGCCGACCGGCACTCCGACGGCTTCGATCCGGACCGCGACCTCCGCCGCATCGGCGTCGTCAACCAGACGACCATGCTCGCCACCGAGACGCAGGCCATCGCCGACCTGCTCCGCCGGGCCATGATCGACCGCTACGGCGAGGCCGACCTCCACGAACACTTCGCCGACACGCGGGACACGCTCTGCTACGCGACGAACGAGAACCAGGACGCCACGAAAGCCCTCCTGGCCGACGGCGGCGACCTGGCCCTCATCGTCGGCGGCTACAACTCCTCGAACACGAGCCACCTGGTGGAACTGGCCGCCGCCACCATGCCCGCCTACTTCATCAGCGGAGCCGGAGAGATCGAGGGGCCGAACGTGATCCACCACTTCGACCTGCACACGCACGCACGGCGCACCACCACCGGCTGGCTCCCCGCTCGCCGCCCCCTCGACCTCGTCCTGACGGCCGGCGCCTCCTGCCCCGACGCCCTCCTCGACGAAGTCCTCCACCGGGTGCTGGACTTCTTCCCCGGCGCCCGCACCGTGGAGGAAGCCCTGGCTCCCTTCGAACGCCCCTCGACCGAACCGGCATGAGCTGGTACCGGGAATGGTTCGACCGCGACGAGTACGAACTCGTCTACCGGCAGCGGGACGACCGCGAGGCCGAGCGTGTGGTCGACCTGATCGAGCGCATCGTCCGGCCCACGCCGGGCGCCGCCATCCTCGACGTCGGCTGCGGGCGCGGGCGGCATGCCCGCAGCCTGGCCCGCCGGGGCTACCGCGTCACCGGCATCGACCTCTCCGAACGCGCCCTCGAACAGGCCCGCCGCCGCGCCGCCGAAGAAGGCCTGCCGGTCACCTTCGAACGGGGCGACATGCGCCTTCCCGCCTGCGACCGCTGCTTCGACGGCGTCGTCAACCTGTTCACCGCCTTCGGCTACTTCGACGACGACGCCGACCACGCCCGCGCCCTCGGCGCCATGGCCACGGCCCTGCGCCCCGGCGGCTGGCTCGTCCAGGACTTCCTCAACGCCTCCTTCGTGCGGCGTCACCTCATCCCCGAAGACGTGCGGCACGAGAACGGCCTGCTCATCCGGCAGCGCCGCTGGATCGACGACGGGCGCATCAACAAACAGATCGAACTGCACCAGAACGGCTGCACCCTCACCTTCTGCGAGTCCGTCCGCCTGCTCACCCTGGACGACTTCCGGCGCCTCTACGACGAGGCCGGCCTCGACCTGCTCGACACCTTCGGCGACTACGACGGCAGCCCCCATCACGAGGACGCCCCCCGGCTGATCCTCTACGCCCGGAAACGTTCCGCCCCGGACGACGGTGTAACGACCACCCCCTGAACGGCACCGGGACTTCGTGTGGACCTCCGCAATCCGACAGGCGAAAACCGAAAGGGCGCCCGCCCCGGACCCCGCGAGCACGCCCTCCGTGCGTGCCCGCCACGGCCGGGGTATGCTTCGTCGAATTTCGGGCCCCGCCTCCGGTGGTGCCTGGTAGTGGCTTTCCTGCCCCTGCTGGCCGGGTGCGACGTGTTCTCGCCCCGCACCCCCGAGCCACCCCTCGAGGGGGGCGGCACGTACGAGCAACCCGACACGCCCGAGCAGGTCGTGGCCAACCTGCAGGCCGCCGTGGCCGAGCTCAACACGCTCAACTACCGCCGCTCGCTGGCCGAGGACCTGACCTTCAAACCGACGGCCACGGCCGAGGCACGGGACCCCATCTGGACGGGCTGGAGCCGGGCAGAGGAAGAACGGTACTTCAGCACGCTGGCCGCGGCCGCCCAACCGGGCGGCGGCCATCGCCTCGACCTCAACGACCGCACCCTCACCCTGGTCGACGAGAACCGCTACCTGCTCGACGCCACCTATGTGCTCAGCGTCAACCACCGCCGCACCGACGCCCCGACGACCGTGCAGGGGCGCCTCCAGTGGGTGCTCACCCGCGACGGCGACGGACTCTGGCACCTCCGCGAGTGGACCGACCAGGAACTCGGCAACAACCCTTCCTGGAGCGACCTGAAAGCCGCCTTCGTCCAATGACCCGCCCGGCATGAACGCCCCCCCTGCCCCGGTCCTGACGTATGCGCTCGCCCTGCTGACGGCGGCGGGCCTGGCGGCCTGCAACCCTTTTGCACCGGCCCTCGAAGAAGGCGATCCCTTCGGCGACCTGCTCGGCGACCCCACCACCGTCGAAGGCTTCTTCACCAACTTCCGCAACGCCTACGAGCTGCGCGACCTCTCCCTCTACGAACCCTTGCTCGACTCCGCCTTTACCTTCCTCTGGCACGACTTCGACGCCCAGGTCGACCGCGAATGGGGTTTCGCACAGGACCTCGAAATCACCCGCCGCCTCTTCCAGAACGCCAGCCTCATCCGCCTCCAGTGGAACCAGATCCTCTCGCAGGACGAACTCCTGCCGGGCCGGCAACTCCGCGTCATCCGCTCTTTCAACCTGACCATCACCCTCGAAACCGGCGACGTCTTCCGCGGCGACGGGAACGTCAACTTCCTGCTCGTCCGCCCGGACACCACCGCCGCCTGGAAGCTCCGCCGCTGGCGCGACGAAAGCGAGTTTTGATTTTTACCCTCCACCGCCCTAACCTCCGCTGGCCACGCGCCCCATGTGTTCCTTTGCCAACAAAGGGGCTGGATAGCAGCAACCCGCAATCTGTCCTCCCCAACGCCGTCCCGGCACACGGACCCGCACGGATGCAAGGCGGATCAGCACGGATCTTTTAACCGGACCAGCGAGCCGCTAAAGATTCAGGGTACACGCCAGACAACGTGCAACGTGTAACATGAAACGTATAACCTGAAATGGAAAAAGCCCTTGCCTACGCCGGCACCCACTTCGACGACTTCGTCGCGCAACTCCAGGACCTGTTGCGGATCCCCTCGATCAGCACCGACCCGGACTACCGGGACGAGGTGCGCCGGGCTGCCGGCTGGCTTGCCGACCATCTCGAGACGATCGGGATGGCCCACACCGAGGTCCTCGACACGGCGGGGCATCCGGTCGTCTACGCCGAACACGTCGTGGACCCGGCCCGCCCGACGGTGCTCGTCTACGGCCACTACGACGTGCAACCGCCCGACCCGCTGGCGCTGTGGACCTCCCCCCCCTTCGAGCCGGTCATCCGCGACGGGGTGATCTACGCCCGCGGCGCCTGCGACGACAAGGGGCAGCTCTTCATGCACCTGAAGGCCGCCGAGGCCTACCTGGCCACCGGCGAGGGCCCGCCGGTCAACCTCAAGTTCCTGCTCGAAGGGGAGGAGGAAAGCGGCTCGGAGCACCTGCCCGGCTTCATCGAAGCACACCACGAGCGGCTCGCCGCCGACATCGTGCTCATCTCCGACACCGACCTCTTCGGCCCCGGCATCCCTTCGATCACGTACGGGCTGCGGGGGCTGGCCTACCTCGAAGTGACGCTCACCGGCCCGAACCGGGACCTCCACTCGGGCATGTACGGCGGGGCCGTCGAGAACCCCATCAACGCCCTCTGCCGCCTCATCGCCGGGCTGCACGACGCCGACCACCGCGTCACGATCCCCGGCTTCTACGACAACGTGGTGCCGCTGACCGAGGAGGAGCGCGCCACCTTCCGCGCTCTCCCGTTCGATGAGCAGGCGTGGGCCAAGGAAGTGGGCCTGCCGGCAACGAAGACGGAGAAGGGCTACAGCGTCCTCGAAGCCATCTCGGCCCGGCCCACACTCGATGTCAACGGCATCTGGGGCGGCTATACGGGCAAAGGGGCCAAGACGGTGCTGCCGGCGCAGGCCCACGCCAAGATCTCCATGCGCCTCGTCCCGGACCAGCGGCCCGAGGAGATCGCCGAGAAAGCCCGGGCGTACTTCGAGGCGAACTGCCCGCCCACCATGAAGCTGTCGTTCCGCTACCTGCACGGGGGCCCCGGGGTGCTCGTCGACACGCACAGCCCGGCCATGCAGGCGGCGGCCCGCGCCCTGAAGGAGGTCTTCGGCCGTGACCCCTTCTTCATCCGCAGCGGCGGTTCCATCCCCGTCGTCTCCGTGTTCAAAAAACGCCTGGGCCTGGACAGCGTGCTGATGGGCTTCGGGCTGACCTCGGACGCCATCCACTCCCCCAACGAGCACTTCGGCCTCGACCGGTTCCGCCAGGGGATCGAATCCATCATCCGCTTTCAGACCCACTACGCCCGCACGCGCTGAGCGCCCCGAAGGGCGAAACCAGTCCCGGCGGCCCGGACGTAAATGAGCCGCCGTGAAAAAACGACCGCGCGTTTGACAATGCACGGACCGGCTTCATAAAATCGCGACAGTGACCGGCCCGGGTGGCGGAATCGGTAGACGCGTCGGACTCAAAATCCGATGCCCGTTGAGGGCGTGTGGGTTCGAGTCCCACCCCGGGTACTTCCTGCGACGCCGCCTTCTCGCGTGAGGGCGGCGTCGTGGTTTTTTCAGGGGTGTTTTATGGCGATAGTCAATGATGTGGAGAATTCTGACAACACCCACCTGCCTTGTGCATTGGTAGCACTCTGCATCATTGTGGGGGTAGGTGAAAGGCTCATTTCTTGGACAATCTACTCGATCCTGCCGCACATTATTGCCTCGGCTACTTGTCACGGATATATTGCGCCCCTGCAGCATCACACCTCGAAGACGGAGCCGGCGCACAGGCATGCCTGCCGGCTCCTCCGGACGTATCTAACCTCATCGTATTCCCTTGGAAACCACCCAACTGAACTGGATCGCCAACTTCATCTGGGGCATCGCCGATGACGTGCTGCGCGACCTGTATGTGCGCGGGAAATACCGGGACGTGATCCTGCCCATGACCGTCCTGCGCCGCCTCGATGCGGTGCTCGAGCCGACCAAGCAGGCCGTGCTCGACATGAAGGCCCGCCTCGACGCTGCCGGCATCACCAACCAGGACGCCGCCCTCCGCCAGGCCGCCGGGCAGGCGTTCTACAACACCTCCGCCTTCACGCTGCGCGACCTGCGCGCCCGGGCGAGCCGCCAGCAGCTCCGCCAGGACTTCGAGGCCTACCTGGACGGGTTCTCGCCGAATGTGCAGGAAATCCTGGACAACTTCGAGTTCCGTAACCAGATCCCGAAGCTCAGCAAGGCCGACGCCCTCGGCACGCTCATTGAGAAGTTCCTCTCACCGGACATCAACCTGAGCCCCTACCCGGTGCGGAACGCGGACGGCTCGATCCGCCAGCCGGGCCTCGACAACCACGCGATGGGCACCATCTTCGAAGAGCTGGTGCGCCGGTTCAACGAGGAGAACAACGAGGAGGCGGGCGAGCACTGGACGCCGCGCGACGCGGTCAAGCTGATGGCGCGGCTGCTGTTCCTGCCCATCGCCGAAGAGATCGAGTCGGGCACCTACCTGCTCTACGACGGCGCCTGCGGCACGGGCGGCATGCTCACCGTGGCCGAGGAGACGCTGCGGGACCTGTCCCGGCAGCACGGCAAGGACGTGGTCACGCACCTCTACGGCCAGGAGATCAACGCCGAGACGTATGCCATCTGCAAGGCCGACCTGCTGCTCAAGGGCGAGGGCGAGGAGGCCGACCACATCGTCGGCGGGCCGGCGTTCTCGACGCTCGCCAACGATGCCTTCCCCGCCCACGAGTTCGACTTCATGCTCTCCAACCCGCCCTACGGCAAGAGCTGGAAGAGCGACCTCGAACGCCTGGGCGGCAAGAAAGGCATCAAAGACCCCCGCTTCGTCGTCCGGCATCGGGGCGAGGAACTGCCGCTGTTGCCGCGCACCAGCGACGGCCAGATGCTCTTCCTCGTGAACATGCTCTCGAAGATGAAGCACGGCACGACGCTGGGCAGCCGCATCGCCGAGGTGCACAACGGCAGCGCCCTCTTCACGGGCGACGCCGGGCAGGGCGAGAGCAACATCCGCCGCTGGATCCTGGAGAACGACTGGCTGGAGGCCATCATCGCCCTGCCGCTGAACATGTTCTACAACACCGGCATCGCCACGTACATCTGGGTGCTGACCAACCGCAAGCCCGCGCACCGCCGGGGCAAGGTTCAGCTCATCGACGCCTCGCCATGGTACCGGCCCCTGCGCAAGAACCTGGGCAAGAAGAACTGCGAGCTTTCGGAGGAAGACATCCAGCGCATCTGCGAAACGTTTCTCGCTTTCGAGGAGACGGAGCAGAGCAAGATCTTCCCCAATGCGGCCTTCGGCTACTGGAAGGTGACCGTCGAGCGCCCGCTGCGGCTCAGCGGCATCGACCCCGAGCGGGCGTACAAGGCCGCCGAGATCCGACGGCTCAAGGAGACGCACGAACGTTCGGAGGAGGCCCCGCCCGTCATCCGCAAGATCCACCGCAAAGGCGTGGCCCCCAACCCGCTGCGCGGCCTGTTCGAGACGACGATCAAGGGGCGGCCCGCCGTGGTCGAATACGAGCCGGACACCGACCTGCGCGACACCGAGCAGGTGCCCTTCCTCGAATGCCCGGCCTGCCACACGCCGGGCTATGTGCCGACCGACGACGACGCCCGCCGGTCCATCGACGCCTTCCTGCAGCGCGAGGTGTTCCCGTATGCGCCCGACGCCTGGTACGATCCCGGCAAGGTCAAGATCGGCTACGAGATCAGCTTCACCCGCTATTTCTATAAGCCCCAGCCCCTGCGCCCCCTCGACGAGATCCGTGCCGACATCCTGGCCATGGAACGGGAGACGGAAGGGCTGCTGGCGGAGATCCTCGGCGGCGGGCTGGGGTAACGCCATGCCTGCCAGCCGGCCACCCCGGCGCCGGAGTGCGCTGTATTCGTGTGTGCCCTGAACAAGGGCTTCACCACCGGCGTATGTGCAAGGCAGCGCGAAGCAGCGCAAGGCGACCGCACCTGGTATGGAGCATGGAAAGCTAATTCATGGCACGAGCCGATCTGATATTGAATCTCATTCGAGCCGCCACTCGTGGCGATCAGGCACTAGTGCAAAAGACCGCCGAGGCGCTGGCTGCCGACGAAAGGGCGAAGAACCACACCATCTTCGCCGAGCGAATCCTTGCGCAACTCAAACACGAAACGAATGGAAAGCCCAGGCCCGTAACTTCACTTCCGGCCCTCCATCGTTCGGGGCCTCTCTGGGCCGAATTGACACCGAAGCGCAGGTTGTCGGATCTCATTCTGCCCGGACACGTCGAGGCATCGGTGCGCGAACTCGTTGAAGAACAACACCGCGCAGATCTCTTACGCTCTCATGGTCTGGAACCACGGCACCGTGTGCTCTTTGCCGGTCCGCCCGGCAATGGGAAAACGTCTCTGGCTGAGGCCATCGCCGATGCGCTGTGCGTACCCTTCCTCGTGGTGCGCTACGAGGCACTCATCGGGAGTTATCTCGGCGAAACCGCTCAGCGTGTCGGACAGGTGTTCGAACATGCGCGCTCGCGGCAGTGCGTTCTGTTCTTCGACGAGTTCGACGTCGTGGGTAAGGAACGCGGTGATGTGCACGAGACCGGTGAAATCAAGCGTGTGGTCAGCTCGTTGCTGCTTCAGGTAGATGCGCTACCAAGCTACGTCGTCGTCATTGCCGCGAGCAATCATCCGGAACTGCTCGACCGCGCCGTGTGGCGGCGGTTTCAGCTTCGCCTCGAACTGCCCATGCCACGACAGGGACAGATCGAGGCGTGGTTCCGTCGCTTCAAAGCGCAAACGGGGCACGATCTGGGCCTCTCTCCACGCAGTCTGGCCCAGAGCCTGAAAGGACTCAGCTTTGCCGAAGTCGAGGAATTCGGACTGGACGTCTTAAGGCGCATCGTACTGGCCGGGCCGGCCGCCGATCCGCAAGCCATCACAAAAGCCTGTCTGGACCACTGGAAAAAAAGATTCTCCCCCGCCGTTCATGAATAAAAAGTAACGATGGCAGAATATCCTCTTCTGCTCTTCCCGGAGCCGGCGCTTGCTGAGCGAGCAAAGGGATCAGGTGGCCCCAGCAAGATCAAGGTTCCACCTCCATCTCAACAAGCAGAACGCCTCACGCCCCAGTTCAGCCGACTCTCCGAGGCCATGGAGCGGCGGCGGATCGAGATCCAGGCCAGCGCGGCCGGCATCCAACCCGAACTGGCGCTGGTGCTCGAAACCGTCGGATCCGTCGAGAACTTCATCAACGCCGTTCGAAGGATCCAAGGTCTGGAATGGCTCGGGGAATTCGAGGTCGACGACATCTCACCGGGAGAGGGATTCGAGGATGAGAAAGACCCGGAAAAGCCGCTATCGGGGCGGCTCTATCTCGTGATGACCGATGAGCGGGCGCTTCGCCAGATTCAAAGCCTGTTTGATCGCTGGAAGCAGAATCCTGATACCGATTTTCCCTACGGCCTGGCAAATCTAAAGCGGCTCTTCGAACATCTCCGCACCATTCGGCCCTGGGATGTTCAAGATCGGATCGCAGAGACGGGCGTTCTCGACGACTGGCGTTATCGTCTGGAGCACGGGCAAGAGATGGTGCCCTTCGAGGCCGAATTGTGGTTCCGCCACGACCCAAAACGCCGAAGACAGGCCGAGGAAATGTTTCGCGCGCTGGTCGAAGAGGTGGGCGGTGACATTGCCGGGCAGTGTGTCCTTGAAGAAATCGCCTATCACGGCATCCTCGGGCGCGTTCCGGCAGGTGCAGTGCAAACCATGCTCGAACAGCGCGAGGTCCGGCTGCTCCAGTGTGACGACGTCTGGTATTTCCGTCCCGTCGGGCAGTGCGCGGTGCCGTCGTACGAGGACCTGAGTGCGGCTCAGCCGCTGGCAGGTGCCGTTCCGGATAGTCCGACAAAACCCGAGCCGCTGGTTGCCCTGCTGGACGGTATGCCGCTGGCGAAGCACCGCCTGCTCGACGGACGCATCATCGTGGACGACCCGGATGGGTACGAGATGACCTACCAGGCCCACGAGCGGGTTCACGGCACGGCCATGGCATCGCTCATCTGCCACGGCGACCTCGACGAGAGGGGCGCGCCGTCGGACCGGCCGGTGTACGTCCGCCCCATCATGCAGCCGCGCCGTGGTTTCGCCGGGCAATTCCATGAGGCCATTCCGGAAAATGTGCTGCCCGTCGATCTGATTCACCGGGCCATTCGCCGGCTGTTCGAAGGGGATGGAGACGAGGATCCCGTTGCCCCCACCGTGCGCGTGATCAACCTGTCGGTGGGCGATGCGGCGCGTCTGCTGGACCGGGAAATGAGCGCCTGGGCGCGGCTCCTCGACTGGCTGGCGTGGAAGTACGAGGTGCTGTTCGTCGTCAGCGCAGGCAATCACGGCAAGGACATCGTGCTGGACGTGCCCGGCGTCGATCTTCGGCGACTAACGGATGAGGAGCGGGAACGCGAGGTGATCCGCGCCCTGGCGAGCGAAACGCGCAACCGGCGGCTGCTGTCTCCGGCGGAAACCATCAACGGCCTGACGGTGGGCGCCCTGCATGCCGACGCGTCAACCCTCCCCACAAACCACCGTCTCATCGACCCGTATGCCCGCACGGACCTGCCGAGCCCGGTGAACGCGCATGGCCCCGGATACCGCAGAGCCGTCAAGCCCGACATCCTGCTTCCCGGAGGTCGGCAGTTCTTTATTGAGAAACCGGTTAGCCCCACCGCTACCCTGGTGGCAGCGACATCGCTAAACCCGCCAGGTCAACGCGTTGCCGCCCCCGGACCTGCAGGACAACTGGACCGGACGGTTCATCTACGGGGCACCAGCAACGCCGCCGCGCTGGCGTCGCGTGCCGCGATGCGCCTGTACGACGAGGTGCTGGAACAACTCCGCGCCACGTACGGCGTGCCCGCCGAGTACGACGCGGTGCTGCTGAAGACGCTCCTCGCCCACGGGGCCAGCTGGGGGGATGCGTATGCCATTTACGAGGCCATTCTGAAGAATCACCGGAACAGCCGGACCTTCAAAGACTACGTGGGGCGTTTCCTCGGCTACGGGCCGGCAGACCCGGCGCGCGTCGTGGCCTGCACCGATCAGCGGGTGACCGTGCTCGGCTACGGGGCGCTCGAAGATGGCCAGGCGCACGCATACCGTCTGCCGCTGCCGCCCAGCCTTTCGGCCCACACGGAGCGACGCCGCCTGACCGTGACGCTGGCCTGGCTTACCCCCGTCAACCCTGCACGCCGGGGCTACCGCGTTGCCCACCTCTGGTTCGGCCCGAAGAACGACTTCACCCCAAAGCGCCTCGATGCCGACTGGCGGGCGGCAACGCGCGGCACGCTCCAGCATGAGGTGCTCGAAGGCCATAGGGCAGAGCCGTTCCAGGACGGCGATGCCATCACCCTCAAGGTCAGTTGCCGTGCGGATGCCGGCGACATCGTGGAGCCGGTGCGCTACGGGCTGGCGGTTACACTGGAGGTGGCAGAGGGCGTCTCGTTACCGATTTATCAGGAAGTGCGGGACCGGCTCCGGGTCCCGGTTCGCATTGCCGGCAGGGAGGGCACACCATGATCGACCACCTCCACCCCTACCCCGAATACAGGGACTCCGGCGTCGCGTGGCTGGGCCAGGTGCCGGCGCACTGGGAGGTGCTCTCGCTCAGTCGCATCGGACATCTTTTCAAGGGCAATGGGGGCAACAAAGGAGATGAAGTTGCCGAAGGAATTCCTTGCGTCCGTTACGGAGATCTATACACGCGGCACGAGCACTTCATTCGGCGCACGAAGGCCTTCCTTTCTCCTGATCGAGCACGTGATTACACCCCGATCCGCTACGGCGACGTACTGTTTGCAGCCAGCGGAGAGACCATCGATGATATAGGAAAGTCTGCGGTAAACCTTCTGCGGGAAGACGCACGTTGCGGAGGTGATATCCTCATCTTGAGGCCAGCGGTGGAGGCAGTTCCTGAATATTTGGGCTATGCCTGCGATTGTCCTGCTTCGAGAGCGCAAAAAGCAAGGATGGGGCGCGGATTCACAGTGGTGCACATTTACGGCAGCCAACTGAAAAAACTGCTTCTCCCCCTCCCTCCCCTCCCCGAACAGACCGCCATCGTGCGGTTCCTCGACTACGCGGACCGGCGTCTGCGGCGGGTGATCCGGGCGCGGCGGCGGCTGGTCAAGCTGCTGGAGGAGTACAGGCAGGCGCTCATCCACCAGACCGTCACCGGCCGCATCGACGTCCGCACCGGCCGGCCCTACCCCGCGTACAAGGACGCCGGCGTCGAATGGCTGGGCCAGGTGCCGGCACATTGGGAGGTGCGGAAACTACGGCAGTGTGTTTCGATTATCGGCGGGATGACGCCAAGTATGGAGGTGCGACGCTTCTGGGGTGGCAACATCCCGTGGATAACGCCCAAAGACATGAAACAGCAGTCACTCCACGACTCGTTGGTAAAAGTCACCTATGAAGCGCTTGCCGAGACACCACTAAAGCTAATCGAACCTCCAGCCATCCTTCTGGTCGTTCGAGGGATGATTCTCGCACGTCGAGTTCCGGTCGGCATTACGGCAATCCCTGTGACGATCAATCAAGACATGAAGGCCCTGCTACCCAAACCCGATGTCGATGCTGATTTCCTGGTAAGACTCCTTTCCGCGGCGCGGGATGCATTTGTGCCGTTGATTGACGAAGCGGGGCACGGGACGCGGAGGCTTCCCACTGAGCGGTTTAGAGAATTGGGGATTCCCCTCCCCCCTCTCCCCGAACAGACCGCCATCGTCGACTACCTCGACGCGCAGACCGGGAAGATCGACCGGGCCATCGAGGACGCGCGGCGGGAGATCGAGCTGCTCAAGGAGTTCCGCACGCGGCTGATCGCGGACGTGGTCACGGGCAAGCTGGACGTGCGCGCGGCGGCGGCGCGGCTGCCGGAGACGGACCCGCTCGCCGAAGACGACGCGCCGGACGACGCCGACGCGGAGGATGCGGAGGACGCGGACACCGAGGGGGACGCAACGGATGAGGCGGACCTGCTCGAAGAGGAGGCTGAGACATGAGCACCGAACCGTCAGCCCACTACCTTGCGAGCCTGGTGCGCGAGTTGTGTGCGCTGCCGCGGGAGGCCGAGTGGGTCGAGTTCAAGGTGGATCGGGCCGAGCCGAAGGAGATCGGAGAATACATCTCGGCGCTGGCGAATGCGGCCGCCCTGGTGGGCAAGGCGTTCGCCTATCTGGTCTGGGGCGTGCGTGACGACGACCATGCGTTGATCGGCACGACCTTCGACCCGGCGACGGCGAAGGTTGGCAATGAGGAGCTGGAGAGCTGGCTGCTGCGTCTGCTGGAGCCGAAGATCGACTTTCGCTTCTTCTCGGTGGAGATCGAGGGCGTGCGAGTCGTGGTGCTCGAGATCGCGAGGTCGGCGCGCCGCCCGGTCCGGTTCTCCGGCGAGGAGTTCATCCGCGTCGGCACCTACAAGAAAAAGCTCAAGGACTTCCCCGAGAAGGAGCGGGCGCTGTGGCGCATCTTCGACCGGACGCCCTTCGAGGAGGGCATCGCCCGGGAACGGGTTGCAGACGATGAGGTGCTGCGCCTGCTGGATTACCAGGCCTACTTCGATTTGCTGGAACAGCCGCTGCCGCCGAATCGGGATGCGATCCTGGCGGCGCTGGCCGACGAGCGGCTGATCCAGAAAAGCCCTGCCGGCGGCTGGGACATCACGAACCTGGGAGCGATTCTCCTTGCCAAGCGGCTCGATGCCTTTCACACCCTTCGAAGAAAAGCCATCCGTGTCGTCCAGTACCGCGGCGCAGGCCGCACCGAGACCTTGAAGGAGCAGGGAGGAGTCAAGGGATACGCGGCGGGCTTCGAGGGGCTGATCACGTTCGTCAACGGGCTCATCCCGGCCAACGAGGTGATCGGACAGGCGTTACGCACCTCGGTGCCGATGTTCCCTGAGTTGGCGGTGCGGGAGCTGGTGGCCAATGCCCTCATCCATCAGGACTTCTTCGTCCGAGGTGCGGGGCCGATGGTGGAGATCTTCGAGGATCGAATCGAGATCACCAACCCGGGCGAGCCGCTCGTAGATACCCGTCGTTTTCTAGACACGCCGCCGAGATCCCGGAACGAAGCGCTGGCATCGCTGCTGCGCAGGATGGGCATCTGCGAGGAGCGGGGGAGTGGCATCGACAAAGTCGTCTCTGAGGTCGAGCTGTACCAGCTTCCGGCGCCGCTCTTCGAGAATCCGGAGGGGTTTACACGAGCGGTGCTGTTCGCGCACAAGGAACTGAAGGATATGGATAAGGAGGACCGCGTCCGTGCCTGCTATCTCCATGCCTGCCTCCAGTATGTCATGCGCAAGGAGATGACGAACACCACCTTGCGTGCGAGATTCGGCGTCGAGGAGCACAACCGCGCGCTCGTCTCCCGACTGATCCGGGAGGCGGTCGAGGCGGGAGTCATCGTGCCGGCCGATCCCAACGCCGCGCCCAAACTGATGCGTTATCTGCCTTACTGGGCCGCGGGCGGGACGCAGAACCGGCCATGACGAACGTACTTGACGGGTACTTGATGGGTACTTGATGAAGAGCCCTCGCAAGACCAGGCATTCCGGCCTAAACAATTGTTTTTTAGCACTTGCCGGCCAGAATCTTACTTGATGGGTATTTGATCGAACCAGCGCAAGAACTTGACGCATGAGCCCCACCGACACCAGCGAGCGCGGCCTCGAGCGGCTGATCTGCACGGCGCTCACCGGCCATCCGTGCGATCCGGGCACGGTGCCCGCCGCCGGCACGGTGCGCGAGCCCTCGCCGCCGTACGCCGCCGGCTGGATCGGCGGGCGGCCGGAGGACTACGACCGCGCCTACTGCGTCGACCTCGCACAGCTTTCGGCCTTCCTCCACGCCACACAGCCCGGGGTGGCCACCTCGCTCGCACTCGACGAAGACGGCCCCACCCGCCGCAAATTCCTGGCGCGGCTCCAGGGCGAGATCAGCAAGCGCGGCACCATCGACGTGCTGCGCCACGGCCTCAAGCACGGCCCGCACCACCTCGACCTCTTCTACGGCACGCCGTCGCCGGGCAACCCGAAGGCCGCCGAGCGCTTTGCCGCCAACCGCTTCAGCGTCACGCGCCAGCTCCGCTATTCGGAAGACCAGACCCGGCGCGCGCTCGACCTGGTGCTGTTCATCAACGGCCTGCCCGTGGCTACCTTCGAGCTCAAGAACAACCTCACGAAACAGACCGTGGCCGACGCCGTGGAGCAGTACCGGCGCGACCGCGACCCGCGCGAGAAGCTCTTCGAATTCGGCCGCTGCGTCGTGCACTTCGCCGTGGACGAGGAGGAGGTGCGCTTCTGCACGCACCTCCAGGGCAAAGCCTCGTGGTTCCTGCCCTTCAACCGGGGCTGGAACGACGGCGCAGGCAACCCGCCCAACCCCGACGGCCTCAAGACCGATTACCTCTGGAAGCAGATCCTCACCCGCGAGAGCCTGACCGACATCCTGGAGAACTACGCCCAGGTCGTCGAAGAAAAAGACCCCCGCACGGGCAAGAAAAGCCGGAAACAGATCTGGCCGCGCTACCACCAGCTCGACGTCGTCCGCAGGCTCCTGGCCGACGCCCGCGAGAAGGGCGCGGGCCGGCGCTACCTCATCCAACACTCGGCCGGCAGCGGCAAATCCAACTCCATCGCCTGGCTCGCCCACCAGCTCATCGGGCTCGAAAAGGACGACGCCTTCGTCTTCGACTCCATCATCGTCGTCACCGACCGCCGCATCCTCGACCGGCAGATCCGCGACACGATCCGGCAGTTTGCCCAGGTGAGCGCCACGGTGGGCCACGCCGAGTGGTCCGGCGACCTGCGCCGCTTCCTCGCCGAGGGCAAGAAGATCATCATCTCCACGGTGCAGAAATTCCCCTTCATCCTCGACGAGATCGGCAGCGAGCACCGGGGGCGGCGCTTCGCCATCCTCATCGACGAGGCGCATTCCAGCCAGGGCGGGCGGACCACGGCGAAGATGCACCAGGCGCTCGCGGGCGGGGACGAGGCCGACGAGGACGAGACGCTGGAGGACCACATCAACCGGCTGATCGAGGCAAAGAAGCTCCTGCCGAATGCGAGCTACTTCGCCTTCACGGCCACGCCCAAGAACAAGACGCTCGAGCTCTTCGGCGAGCCCGTGCCGCAGCCGGACGGCACCGTCAGGCACCGGCCCTTCCACAGCTACACGATGAAGCAGGCCATCGAGGAAGGCTTCATCCTCGACGTGCTCGCCCACTACACGCCGGTGGCGAGCTACTACCGGCTCGTCAAGAAGATCGAGGACGACCCCGAGTTCGACACGAAGAAGGCCCGGAAGAAGCTGCGCCGCTACGTGGAGGGGCACGAGCACGCCATCCGCCTCAAGGCCGAGATCATGATCGACCACTTCCACGAGCAGGTGATCGCCCGGAACAAGATCGGTGGAGAAGCGCGGGCCATGGTCGTCACCGGCAGCATCGAGCGGGCCATCCAGTACTTCCATGCCTTCCGCGCCTACCTGCGCGAGCGCAAGAGCCCCTGCGAGGCCATCGTCGCCTTCTCCGGCGAGCACGAGTACGGCGGGCAGAAGGTGACCGAGGCTACGCTCAACGGCTTCCCGTCGAACCAGATCGCTGACAAGATCCGGGAGGACCCGTACCGCTTCCTCATCTGCGCCGACAAGTTCCAGACGGGCTACGACGAGCCGCTGCTGCACACGATGTACGTGGACAAGCCGCTCTCCGGCGTGAAGGCCGTGCAGACCCTCTCGCGCCTCAACCGCGCCCACCCGAAGAAGCGCGACGTCTTCGTGCTCGACTTCCAGAACGACGTCGAGACGATCCGCCGGGCGTTCGAGCCCTACTACCGCACGACGCTCCTCGCCGACGAGACGGACCCGAACAAGCTGCACGACCTCCAGGCCGCGCTCGACGGCTACCAGGTCTACGCCCCGGATCAGGTGGACGAACTGGTTCGCCTCTACCTCGAAGGCGCCGACCGCGACCGCCTCGATCCCATCCTCGATGCCTGCGTGGCCACCTACCGCGACGACCTCGACGAGGACGAACAGGTCGACTTCAAGGGCAAGGCCAAGGCGTTCCTGCGCACCTACGGCTTCCTCACCCAGGTGCTGCCGTACACGAACGCCGCATGGGAAAAGCGCTCGATCTTCTTCACCTTTCTGGTACCGAAGCTGCCGGCTCCCCGCGAGGAAGACCTCTCGCAGGGCATCCTGGAAGCCATCGACATGGACAGCTATCGGGTCGAAAAGCAGGCAACCCTCCAGATCCGGCTACCGGACGAGGACGCGGAGATCGAGCCGATCCCCACGGCGGGCGGCGGGCACAGGCCGGAGCCGGAGATCGACCGGCTCTCGAACATCATCCGAAGCTTCAACGAGCAGTTCGGCAACATCGCCTGGAGCGACGCGGACCGGGTACACCGGCTCCTGACCGAGGAGATCCCGGCGCGCGTGGCGGCAGATCCCGCCTACCAGAACGCCATGCGCAACTCGGACCGGCAGAACGCCCGGATCGAGCTCGACAAAGCACTCCGTCGCGTGATGAATGCCCTGCTGCAGGACGACACCGAGCTGTTCAAGCAGTTCAGCGACAACGAAGGCTTCCGGCGCTGGCTGACGGACACGATGTTCGGGCTGACGTACGAGCAGCCGCTCACAAGGTGAGCCTTCTGGCCATCCAGGCGGGTCGAGGGTTCGGAGGGGAAGGACGCAAAGGGCCGTTCAGCGGGCCGACGGGTCGTCGTGCGGGTTGTCCGGGGTCGCCGCCCCGCACCGGGCGCAGGGTGCGGATGGCCACCTTGAGGCGAAAGGCGTAGTCGATGCACGCGTCGGCGGGGGTGTCCGGGGTGACGATCGGTCGCACGGCGGCCAGCACGGCCGGATCGAGGGCGCACAGCCACGCCTCCAGCACGGCGGTGTGGTCGCGGATGGTGTGTGCCGGTTTCGGCCGCGTCACGCGGCCAGACCGCGGCGTCAGCGGGAGGCTGGGTACGTTCCACCGGGATGGAGGAAGTCGTTTTCATCCCGAGCCCTGCGTGAGCCCCTCCACATAACACAAGGGCGAAGACCTCACGTCATGCCACATAAACCCCTGTCGTCGTGCTGCCCGTTTTGACACCGACGTTCCTCTGAGAGGCGAGGGAAGGGACCCAAGCGTTCGCCGGATATGCACGCCAGGGACGGGCCACGGTGCCCCCCGGATATGTGTTCCCCGGATAGCCCGGCGAACGGCACCCCGTCATGTCCCATCCGGGGGCGGCGGCAGCGTGAAATAGAAGGTGCTCCCCTTGCCCGCTCCTTCCGACTCGACCCAGATCCGCCCACCGTAGAACTCGACGATGCGCCGCACGAGCGCCAGCCCGATGCCGGTACCGTCGATCCCGGTGTGGAGCCGTTCAAAGAGGCCGAAGATCTTCTCGTGGTAGGCCGGGTCGATACCTATCCCGTTATCGCGAACGTAGAAACAGGGCTGTCCTTCGCGGTCTTCCACCCCGATTTCGATGCGGGGATGCGGCTGATCGCCCATGAACTTGACCGCATTCCCGATCAGGTTGAGCAGCACCTCACTCAGCCGGATGCGATCCCCGTAGACGACGGGCAGCCCCGGTTGTACCGCCACCGCCACCCCGCGTGCCTCCAGCTCACCGCCCAGCAACACCAGCACATCGCCCACCAGATCATCCATGGACACCTTCTTCGGTGGATTGACGAGGCGTCCCACGCGCGAGAGTCCGAGCAGGCCATCGAGCAACTGCCGCATGGTGATCCCGGCCTTTTCGATATGGTCGAGGTCTTGTTCGACCGCCTGCCTCCGCCCGGCCTTCAGATCCTCGCGTAACAATCCCACGAACCCCTGGATGGTCACGAGCGGGCTCCTCAGGTCGTGCGAGACGGTATACGTGAAGCGTTCCAGCTCGGCGTTGCGGGCCTCCAGTTCGGTGATGAGTTGCTCGCGCTCCTGCTGAGCCCGTCGCTGTTCCGTAACGTCCAGCAGTGTGCCGATGACGGCCGGCCGTCCCTGATAGGTCGCCCGCAGGCCATGCACCTCGACGTAGATCTGGCGACCGTCCTTACGACGCCCCCGAAACGTGTAGCGGATCGCCTCTTCTTCCCCCTCCACCCGCCGGCGGATGTTTTCCGCGACGAGGGGCCGGTCTTCTTCCACCACCAGATCCATGACCGTACAGCCCCTCAGAAGCTCCTCCGGCGTGTAGCCGAAGATTTCCGCCAACATGGGGTTGACATAGGCAAAACGGCCCTCCTGGATGATGTAGACACCGGTGAGCGACTGCTCGACCAGCGCCCGGAACTTGGCCTCGGCCTCACGCAATTGCCGTTCGGCTTCCTTCTGCTCGGTGATGTCGAGCATGACGCCGACGAGCCGGACGGGCCGGCCGTCTTCCGCCAGCACGTTGACGACGTCCCGGAGCCAGACCACGCGCCCGTCGGCTGCGATCATGCGATACTCGAACGTATGGCGCCGGCATTCCTCCGTGGCACGCGCACAGAAGGCCGGGGCCCATCCACGATCCTCCGGATGGATGTGCTCGACCCAGAAGTTCGGTTCCTCGATCCATCGGTCGACGGGATAGCCCAGCAAGGCCTCCGCCTCCCGGCTCACAAACGAAAACGCGAAGGTCTCCGGGTCCCCTTCCCACAGGATGGCGAGTGTAGAGCCAATCAACTCCCGGTACCGTGCCTCGCGCCGGCGCAGGTCCTGTTCATCCTGCCGGCGTGCGAGCATGGTGCCGATCCAGCCGGCGAGCGTCGCCAGCAACGAGCGATCTTCGGCACCGGCCGGCCCGAGCGAAGACGAGCGGAACCAGAGGCCCAGCACGCCATACGGCTTTCCTCGTACCGGGAGAGGAACTCCCAGATAGGCCGTGAGGCCGGCGTGTTCCAGGCAGGGTGCCGCCCCTTCGCACGCTTCCACGGCGACCACCTCACCGGCCTGCAACACCAGCCCCTCACACGTCCCGTCCAGCGGCAACCGTTCCCCGGGGGCCGGCCCTCCGTCCGGGGCATGCACGTACCGGACCACCATCCGGGCCTCCTCGACCTGACCGATGACGCCGGCATCAGCTCCGAAGTACGCCGTGATGAGGCGCAGGGCCTCCGCAAGATGGGCGTCCGTGTCTCCCCCGGGATGGGTCATGATCCGGCTCAACAGACGCACCCGCTCACGCCACCGGCGCTCGGCAGCCCGCGGATCCGGCGATCCGTTGCCCGGTTCCGGCAGCGAGGCCTTTCCCTGATGCATAATCGTTTCCTTCTTCGCCCCGGGGAAGCCCTGCCCCTCCTTTCCGGCTATCCTAAGTAAAGCAATATAAAGAATAAAAGACCGCACAATAAACTCGGCGCGGTATCCGGAAGAGAGACACAAAAAAGGCGGTGTCGCTTCCGGAGGCGACACCGCCCGTAACGAGGACGCCTGCTTGTCGCAGTCAGCCTTTCTGCAGGTGTGCTTCCAGCAACCACAGGGCCTTGTCGAGCCCACGCGAAACCTCGGTGAACAGGTCCGCGGTGCTGATGTCTCCGGCCTCTTCGGCCAGACCGATGGCGGCACGGGTGGTTTCGGCCAGGGCGGCGTATCGCTCGGCGAGGGCCTCCACGTGCGCCATACCGTCGAACACTTCGACCGGATACTCGGGCAGGCGGGTGCTCGAAGCAGCCATACGGACCGTGCCGGCCGCCGTGCCTCCCAGGGTGGTTGCCCGCTCGGCAATCTTGTCCACATAGTCACGCAACTGATCGGCCAGGTCGTCGAAGAGCCCGTGCAGGGCGATGAACTCCGGTCCCTTCACGTTCCAGTGCGCCTGCTTCGTCTGGCTGAACAGGTCGAACGTATCGGCCAGTTGCTGGTTGAGCAGTTCGATCATGGCCTCACGGACCTCGGGCGCCAGGTCGATGCGCGTCTTATGTCTCGGAAGTGCGGCGATCGTCTTCATAGGATATCCTCCGATCAAGTTAACCTTTTGTCTTTACTACCCACAAAGAAACGCGCCGGACAGCAAGAGTTCCGCCCGGCGCGATCGGAGGAATGTTACGCGGAATCCGGAACAGGAGCCGGAGGACGCTTGCCCTCACGAGAAAGGGTGCAGGATGGCAAGCGCAGGAAGCCCGCGCGCCCAGAGCCGTGGGAGTGTCAAACGCTGCATGGTACGCCCCCTGAGGGTTACGCGGTTCGGGCCATCGGGCGTGCCCCGTACTCGGCCAGGGCTGCGTCGTGGTCGCGCACCCAGTCGGTGGCGCATTTGAGCCGGAGCCGTTTGACCCGCAGGGTGGCGGCCGCGGCATCCTCATCGGCTTCGGGATAACGGATGGCCAGGGAGTCGCCGGCGGGTGGCCACGCGAAACCGCCCGGTGCCGCCGTCGCGGCGGCACGGGCCGCGGGGGAAGCCAGCCGTTCCAGGTTGATCAGGGCCCGCTCCGTGAAGAGCGCCGGGTGTTCCCGGGCGAGCAGGTACAGCAGGTCTTCCATGTGATGGAAGAGATCCTCCCCCCGGAAGCGATACAGCACCTCGAAGGCTCCCGTACCCATGATGAGCGCGTCCCGATACCGCTCCTGCCGTTCGTCCACCTCTTCCTCGAGCGCACCGCACTCGATGCCGAGGTACCGCCCCCGGTGTTCGAGCACGAAATCCACCCAGAACACCCCGCACGGGGTCGGCACACGGACCTGGCTGTGCAGGCGCACCGGGCGGCGGAGATACTTGACCAGATGCCAGGCCAGTTCGTCCTCCAGCGGCGTCTCGTACGGCGGGTCGTAGACCGGCCCGCCCACGCCGAACATGTGCGCCGGCACCACCTCGGCCACATGCCACGGCTGCGTTACCGCCCCCTCTTCTTTATGCGTAACCATGGTTTTCCTCCGGATAAGGGTGGTCGAAACCTGCTTCAAGGGTAAAATACGGGGGGTGGGTGTCAGCCGCGTGTCATATGTGTTTCGCCACAGGCCAACAATAAACCCTGCCTTGCTCCGTTAGAAGAACGGCCCGGAAGTGCCGTGCCTGCCCCGAGGCGCCCGGCCCGTCCGGCACGTCGCCCATTCGTTTCGAGGGAGGGTCACCTCATGAAACCATGGATGCCTTTGCTCGCCCTGCTCTCCGTTTTCGCAATGCCCGCCCGGGGACAGGGCGTGGTCGTCGGGCCGGACGGGCGGCCGGCGACGCTCCTCCTGCAGGCCCACCGCGTCGACGCCACGGTGCACGACCAGGTGGCCGTGGTCACCGTCACGCATACGTTCCTCAACCCCGGCCGCGAGACGGTCGAAGGAACGCTGCTCTTTCCCCTGCCGCCGGGCGCACAGGTTTCCCGCTTCTCGATGGAAATCGACGGCAAGGAGCTGGCCGGAGAACTCCTGAGCGCCGAGGAAGCCCGGCAGCTCTACGAGGACATCGTCCGGCGCAGCCTCGATCCGGCCCTGCTGGAACTGACCGGCTACCGGACGTTCCGCGCCCGTGTCTTTCCGATCCCCGGGGGAGCCACCCGCACGATCACCCTCCGGTACGACGCCACCCTGCCGCGTGAAGGCGACCGGGTCACGTTCCGCTACCCGCTGCAGGCCTCGCTGGACAGCTGGGGCGTCCCGCCGCTCCCGCGCCCGCTGCCCCCCGAACGGGCGCCCCGGGAAAATGCACCGGCGGCCACGGCCCCCCGCAGCCACCTCCGGCTTCGGCTCAAGGCCGTGACGGCGTTGACGAACCTCTACTCGCCCTCCCACCGGATCGACGTGCAACGGAAGGACGAACGCGAAGCCATCGTCACCCTCGACAACGACGAGCCCTTCGACGGGGGCGAATTCGTCCTCTACTACCGCCTCGGCCCGGCCGATCTCGGTGCCACCCTCTTCACGCACCGGCCCTACCGGGACCGGCCCGGCTACTTCATGCTGCTGCTCGATCCGCCGCCCTTCACCGGCGAGGCGGCCGCCCGCCCGAAGGACCTCGTCTTCGTGCTCGACACCTCCGGGAGCATGGCCGGAGAAAAGCTCGAACAGGCGAAGGCGGCCCTCCGCTACATCCTGGACCGCCTCGAAGCACACGACCGCTTCGCGCTGGTCGCCTTCTCCTCCGACGTCGACACGTTCCGTCCCGGCCTGGCCGGCCCCGAGGCCCGCGACGACGCCCGCTACTTCGTCGACCGGCTGGAGGCACGGGGCGGCACCAATATCCACGACGCCCTGCTGGCCGCCCTGGCGATGCTCGAAGACAGTCCCCACGGCATGATCGTCTTTCTCACCGACGGCCTGCCCACCTCCGGAGAAACCGACGAGGGCCGCATCCACCGGCACGTCGGAGCGGCCAACCCGCGCGGCGTGCGGCTCTTCCCCTTCGGCGTCGGCTACGACGTCAACACCCGCCTGCTCGACGGCCTCGCCCGCGAGACGGGCGCCTTCGCCGACTACATCGCGCCCGAGGAAAACATCGAGGAACGAATCACCGCGTTCTACGACAGGGTGCGCCATCCCGTCCTCACCGGCCTCGACCTCACGTTCGACGGGGTCGCCCCGGAAGCCCTGACCCCCCGCCGGTTGCCGGATCTGTACCGGGGCGGGCAACTCATCCTCACGGGTCGCTACCGCACGCCCGGCACCGTCACCGTCGTGCTGCACGGCACCCTCGGCGACGCACCGGTCCGCCGGCGATACACCTTTGCCTTGCCCGCGCTCGAGCGCGAGCACGACTTCGTGGCGCGGCTGTGGGCCACCCGCCGCGTCGGCGAGCTGCTCGACGAAATCCGGCTCTACGGAGAAAACGACGAGCTCAGGGACGAGGTGATCGCCCTGGCAAAAGCGTTCGGCCTCGTGACGCCCTACACCTCCTACCTCGTCCGGGAAGAGGAGGGGCGGGCCGCGCTGCCACCTGGATGTGAACGGGACGACCGCCATGTCAGCCGGGAGCCGGCCGATGCCGCGCTCTCGCTGACCACGGGCCGCGTGGCCGTGGAGATGAGCAAATCGATCCGGCAAATGCAGGAAGCCGGACGCGCCGCCCCACCGGCCGGCGCGGGCCTGCGGGTCGTCGCCGGGCGTACCCTGCTCCGCAACGCCGCCGGGGCCTGGATCGATGCCGAATTCGACGCGGCCACCGACACCGCCGGCCTGCACCGGCTCCGCTTCGCCTCCAGGGCGTACTTCACTTTCCTTCGTCTCTATCCCGAAGCCCTTGCCTTCGCGCGGCTCGGGGACCGGGTGACGTTCTTTTTCCGGGGCCGGTACGTCCGGATCGATCCCGAAGGCCCGGCCGAGATCGACGAACAGACCCTGAAGAGGTGGTTCGACTGAAGCGGGGGTCAGTCGTTCGGGGCCCCCGCTTCGATCCAGCGGCGGATCCGTTCGATCTGCTCGGCCGAGAGGGGGGGCCGCCCGAGCGGCATCCGCTCACCCCGGATCCCCGGCGCGCCGGTGATCTTCATGAAGAGATAGCTGCGGTCCGGATCACCCGGCTCCACCCGGTCCAGCGAGGGTTCTTCCTGGCTTGGCACGTTTACGATGTTGGCGTAGGCCTGCCCGGCGCTCAGGTTCAGCCCCTGTGCCGGAAAGGTGCCGGCATGACATCCCGAAAAGGCGCAGTTGCTGGTAAAGATGCTCTGAACGGCCGCGAAGGACACCGTATCGTCCGGCGGAGGGGGTTCCTCCTCGCGCGGATCGGCGTGCTCGCAGCCTATCCCGAAGACGGCCATCACGATCACCAGCGTCAGCCGTGTTACCGGGTCATGTCCGAACGTCGCGTGCTTGCTTTCCTTCATGGGGGCGGTTGGAATCAGAAGGTTAAGATGCGGTAGATGTTGAAACCGAGGCGGACATCGCCGTCGCGGAGGTCGAGGTCACCGCCGTTGAGGTACTGGTCCGTGGCGATACCGACCGAGTTGGTGACCACGATCTGGAAAATGTGACCGGCGGTGGCGATCTCGAGCCCGCCCCCCCAGCTGTCGAAGCGGTTGTCGTTGCCGAAGGTGGTCGTGCGCGTGTAGCCCGAGAGGATGGGCGTCCATTCGGCCAGGAGCGACAGGTTGCCGTGGAAGCGCCACCGCCCGGCCAGGCCCAGGGTCAGCAGCACCTCATCGACGTTCGATTCGTGGGACGGATTGACGGTGAATCCGGGCACGAGCGCCAGGCCTACCCCGGGCGCAGGCTCACTGGCCAGGATGAGCTGCCCGGTGCCCTTGAAGGCGGCCTTCGTGAAGCGCCCTTCGCCGGGGACTTCCTCCGAGATCCAGTTGAGCGTCGTGCGGGCGGCGACTTCGAGCGGCATTCCGTTCGGTCGTTGCCGCCGCAGCCGGTAGTGGGCCTGCAGTTCGACATTGTCGGCGGCGTTGCTGCGGCCGAGCGTCACGAACAGGTCTTCCGTGAAGGCATAGCCAAGGCTCAGCAGGATGATGCCGCTGCCGTCGAGGCCGAAGAAGCTGTCGTAGCCGGCGTCGAGCGGGGGGTTGAAGCGGTGCTGGATGCCGAAGAGCACGCTCCGGGCCGGGACGCTGCGCGTCGTGGGCACGTTGACGACCCGCCATCCGGCAAACGGGAGCGGATCGGGCGGGGGCGTACCGGCGATGCGGGTTTCGTCCACCGCCTCGATGCTGCGCACCCAGGCTTCGAGCAGGGCCACTTCCTCGGCGGTGAGCTTGTCGCCCGTCAACGGCATCTGCACGCCCGTGATGGAGGGGTCGCCCTTCACCTTGCGGATGAGGTAGCTGTTCTCCGGGTCGCCCGGCTTCACGCGCAGCACCTCCGGCTGCTCCCTGCTCGGCACGCCCACGAGGCTCGCGTAAAACCGATCGCGGCTCAGGTCCATGTCCTGTTGCGGGATCGGTGCGGCGTGGCAGCCGGCCTGGGCGCAGCTTCGTGCGAAGAGGTCGGCCACGCGGGCTTCGAGCCGGTGCGCGTCGAGTTCCTGAGCCTGCAGCAACCCCGGCATCTGAACCCCGGCGAAGAGTCCCACCAGCACCGGACCAACCCACCGGCCGATGGCCCTGCGGATACGACGTAAAGGGAAAGGCATAGATCGTTGGAGGTTAAGTGAGAACGGCAAAGAGAAACAGCCCTCACCCCACCGACACCTGCACCTCGAAGACCGGGTTTTCTCCGTCTTCAGGGTTGGTGTTTGCTGCCAGATGCGTGGGATCCCGGATTAGGAGTCCACCAACACGCATGTGTACCTATCCAGCCTGCGGAAAAAGCGGCAACCCTCCAGTCGAGACGTGCCGTGCCTCGTCTGCCGGAAACGACGCCCGGAGGCTCGGTACCGGCCCGCAGGCACTGAAACGCATCGGGTGATTGGGGCATCCCACCCCGGCCCTCGTCTGGCGGCTGGTGCTGCCCGCGCTGCTCTGCACGTGTGGCCCGGCGACGGCCCGGGGGCAGGGCTTCAGCACGGTCAACGGGCGCACCACCCGGAGCTGGTCTGGCGTGAGGCCGAGACGCCCCTCTTCCGGATCGTGTACCCGGCCCACCTGGCGGGCATCGAGGTAGAGGCCGCCGCCGTGGCCGAGGTTGCGTACGCGGCGCTGTCGGCCAACCTGGGGGTGACGTTCGGTGTAGGGGCGTGACCAAAATAAGAATTGTAACGACGCAAAATCGTCTAATACAGCCCCATTAACGGAAATCAAAACTGCACGCGGCTGACAGAACGGCAGAGACGTTTAACGTCCCCACCACGTGCGGACGGGGAAAGCAGGAAAGTAATCTGCGTAGAGCTTCAGTAGCTCCTCGGTGAAGATGGCGGCAAAGTGGCGATCAGCCTCCTCTACGGCCTGACGCTCTTCCGGGAGAAGGTCGATTTTGTCGAGATGCGCACGCGCCACACAGAGATCGGTGAAATCCATTGTGTCGTAGATCTCTTCGAGGTCGGCTGCTGACTGGTTGACCCGGGCTGCGTGGAGGTATTTTTGGAGCGAGGTGAACATGGCAGTCAATCGATGCGTTTCCAAAAAATAGGATCAAGTCCGCATGTTGCTGTAAAAAGCCTTCCGTCTATGTAGGGCTCTTCAGGCGATCGGGCGTAGCGTGGCAGGCACTCCCTCCTGCTCCTCTCGCGCCTGGCGAGCCTGTCGCCAACTCTCATATTCGTCCATGTTGAAATACCTCTTTCCACTGATCCGGTACTCTTGTTGCTCGACCAGTAGCGCCCCGATCAGCCGTAGAGCTGCGGCCTCGTTCGGGAAGATCCGGATCATCCCCTCGCGCCGCCTGAGCTCCTCGTTGAGACGCTCCAGCATGTTCGTCGTGCGCAAACGACGGCGGTACTTCGCCGGCAGCACGAGCACCGCAATGGCGTCCTCAAGGCCGGCCTCCAGGATCTCGAGGGCAGCGTCGCGGCGTGTACGCGCCGCGCCCTTGTCCTCGAACGCCTCAGCGAGCGCATCGAAGGCCCGACGGGCCAGCCTGGTCATCTCCGGGGGCAATAGCCCCTTCTTGACGAACTCTCGGCTGAAAAGGGTGAGGGCCCCGCTGTGCTTCGAGGTGCCGAGACGGCGGGTCACGAGCAAGGCCAGGACCCCGTAGAAAATGGCATAGTAGGCCCGGTTGACGGCATCACGGGGCAGACCGGCATCGATGAGGGTGCGGGCGACCTGAAGCGCATCCGTCGCTTGCTCCATGCGATAGGCAGCAAGCACACGAATCTTCTCAGCCTCCGTCATGCCGCCACCCCCTCTCGAAGAATGTGGGCGACCAACGGGCTGACCGAAAGCGGGCCTTCTTCAATGGCCCGACGCTCGAATACAAGCGTGTTCAAGATCCGGTTTGCCGAAAAGCCCGCTTCCCAGGCGACATCGCCAATCCAGTCCTTCACTTCACGCGTCGCGGGCTGATCCAGGACGACGCACACATCCAGATCCGACGCCCACGTCGCGTCGCCCCGGACCCGGGAGCCGAAGGCCCGGACCCGCGCCCCCGGAAAACGCACACGCACCCGGGCGGCAAAGTCCTCGAGGATATGTCGATCGACCGGATCCATGACGGTTCCTCTTACGCACCGTGGTTTTATTGTATCCCGGCGCTCTGGTCGTTCCATCTCCTGGCCCGCCCCGCGCCCGACCGCTTCGCCCGCCACGGCTACGACCTCTACTACCGCCTCCGCGCCGCCGTACCGTTCTGAGGCGGCGGCACCCTCCGATCAATTGAGATCCTGCATTCGATACACGACGGCCGTTGTGTCTCGAAGCGCGTAGACATAGTTGCCCGCAACGGATACGCTCCTGGAAAAACCGGGTAACTTGATCGAATACAGATAATCTCCCTTATCGGTCTCGTAGACATCAATTATCGTTACACCCATTTCCTTCGAACGACTCCCTGCATACAGGTAAAGCTTCCCGTTTGAATAGGAAGGACTCACATAAAGTACTTTTCTGCCAGAGATCATCTGAACCTTGTTTCCCCCTATTGTTCTCGTTTCAATCGAAGGGGCCTCTCCTGATTCCAGTGTTTTCCGAGCAAACACCGGCACACCGTTCTCTTTATATTTTACTATAAATCCATAATACATAGGAATATAAATCAGATTTCTATCTATCGTTATAATGTTTCCATCTAGAGAAATGGCACCAGTTTCATAATCCTCGATTAGATTCCCAAAATTGACCACTAAACTGTCTCTGCTATCGTATAGATAAAATATTTCTGGCTTAAACGGCGAGATACGCATAACATAATACCAACCATCCTCCATCGGAGCAACACGTAGAATACCCTCCTTAAATGTCAACCTTCTGATAAAACCACCATCACGCTCAAACCAGTTGAGACTGCGTGCCCCACCATCGGCTATCCAAACCAAGCCGTTTTCGCCGATTGCTACATCAGTTGGGTTAATAAACTCCCCTGGCCCCTCACCTTTACCCCCGTATTTTGCAACAAGTTTTCCATCTATATCAAATTTTTTAACACTCATATCACCATAATCTATTACATAGACATCATTGGCATATCCTTCAATGACGAGAGGGCGATAGAGCACAACATCATCTTTATCTCCAACAATACCAATAGTATCCACCCTAACTTCCTTCCAATTACGTACATCAACACGTTGCTCAACCAGAGACAATTTCAAAGATGTAGAGGCTTTAACAACAATTGTATCGTCTTTTGACCCCCTACCATACCTTACCCATACGTAGAGCACAGCTGTCGCAAAAAGCAATATCAAAATTACAATTGACCTCCTCATATCATATATATTTTTAAGACATCGATATAGCGTTGGTCAATGCTATTGAGGGCGTCGTTGTGCAGCGCGATGCAGCCGCACCCTTCACGGGTGCGCCCCAGGGCCCACAGGAGAGCCCGGACCGACGGGACGCGCAACGCGTCCAGATCCGCGGCTACAGGTGGACCGTTCGCTAAGCAATTTCTTCAAACCATTTTGTCTGTTCAAGCCTTACTCGCCGGCCAGGGCCCGCAACCGCGCCCGCGTCTGCTCCACATCCAGGCGGTGATACCCGCCGTCCACGTCCCGGACAACCGGCGGCCAGCCGTCGTCGTCCACGGGGAAGCCCGACCGCACGGCCAGGGCCCACCCTTCCGCTGCCCACCGCGCCATCAGGTCGAGGTTGATCAGCGCCTTCCGCGCCAGCAGGCGCTCCGGCCGGACGGCTTCGAGGTCAAACACCCGCACCGTTACGGACTGCCGGACCACGCCCCCCGCCTCCTCGCCTTCGTCCTCTCTCCTTCCACACCCTGTCAGTGCTATGAGCAGTACCATGCTCGCCCGCTGCAAAAGTCTTCGCCAGATCACGCCTTTATGGTGTTCTGAGGTTGGTTCACGGGCCTTTCCGGCGCAGCGTGTATTCGCGGATCTCGTACCGCCCGAAGTCATACGCCTCGTCCTGGGTGACGATGTAGAACCGCTCCCCGGCCCCCTGCGTGATCCCCCGCTCGTGCTCGATCCCATGGTAGAGCAGCCGCCCCTCCCGGTCGAACACGTTGATCACCACGCGCGGCCCGTCTCCCGGAAAGTTGGCCCGCCAGAAGTCGATCACCACGTAGTCCCCCACCGGGTAGATATTCCGAACCAGGGTATACTTCATCTTATCGGATTGCCTCGCGCTCTTTACAGGATCACGCGGGAGCGCGGCCATGTCGAGCGGAACCACGTCGGGGGAGGGCTTCAGGTCGATGACCCGTTCCAGCCGGCCCGCCGCGTCGTAGACCGCCACCCGGTTTCCCGTCCGGTGTGCCAGGTACATCCGCCCCGAGGCATCCCGCCCCGCGATGAAGGGCAGCCCCTTGAAGTCCGGCTGGATCTCGCGTTCGGGGGCGTAGCGGCGCAGCACCTCCCCCTCCAGGTCCTGCTCCTGCACCGTGCAGAACCCCTGCTCCCGCCGCTCCTCGTCGCAGTAGACATGCGTCACCGTGACGAAGCGCACCGCCCCGGCCTCTTCCACGAGGAAGGACTGCGTCAGCGGGCCGAAGGTGTAGAGCGGGAACGTGTCGAGGTACTGCCCGGCCGCATCGAAGAACTGCACCCGGAAGTTGGGCGTGTTCTCCCGGACGAAGATGCGTCCCTGGCGGTCGAGGCCCACCCAGTCCGGTTCGGTGAACTCGCCGGGTCCCTGGCCGTTGCGTCCCCAGGCGTCGACGAAGGTGCCGTCGTGCCGGAAGCGCAGCACGCGGTGGTTCTGCGGGTCGGGGATGACGAAGTGGTCTTCGGAGACGGCGAAGTGGCCCATGTCGAAGAGGGGTTCTTCGGCGGAGCCTTCGAGCACGGTGGTTCGCTGCAGGGCAAAGACCTCGTCGAACGTGGCGGGCGTGGGACCGGCAGGATCTTTCTCCTGCCCGCTGCACCCCAGCCACAGCACGGCCGCCAGGAGGGCGGGTGAGAGCGCGCGTTTCATGGTGCGTCGTTGTTCGGGTGATACGGATGCGGATGACGACCCTTCATCGGGTTGTCACGAAAGCACCGGGACCGTCACAGGTCATCTCTTTTCCTTATAGCGGAGGTCATGTTATTGAGGGCATGGCTGCCCTTAGCGAGCCGGACCCACCGCTCACAACGACGCTTCAATAGCATGGACCAACGCTATAATGTTCTTTTCAATCCGATGCTTTTCGGCCAAAACCGGTATTCCGGCGTCGTCTGGTGCGGCTCAGCAGGGCGACGGTGGCGAGGGGGGCCAGCAGGGTGGCCGCCAGCAACCCGCCCGTGACGGTCACGGCCATGCCCTGCCAGAAGCCGGCCTCGTCGGGGAAGACGAGCAGCGGCAGCAGCGCCACGACGGACGAGAGCGTGGTGGTCCACATCGGCCGGAGGCGCTCGCGCACGGCCAGGCGGATCAGCGGGGCGGGCCGGCCGTGCGGGCGCCGCGCCCGGAGCTGCCGGTACCGGTCGAGGAGCAGCAGGCTGTCGTTGACGGCGATGCCGGCCAGCAGCACCACCCCGATGAACGCGCCCTCGGCAAAGTTCGCCCCGCTCCAGAGGAACCCCACGGCCACCCCGATCGCCGCCGCCGGCAGGCTCAGCAGCATCACCAGCGGCAGCCACCACGACTCGAACACCACGGCTGCGATCAGAAAGACGAGCGCGGTGGTGACGGGCAGCGCCCAGCCGGCGGACCGCTTCAGCTCCTCCTCCCCGAAGAAGCTGTAGGTGGGATACTTGAGCCGGTAGCCGGGCGGCAGCGGCATCGACGCGACCACGCCGCCGATGAGCCGGTGGCCCATCTGGTACGGCCCCCTAAAGTCGACACTGACGTAGCGGCGGTATTGCTGGTCGATGCGCTCGACGGCCGAGGGAGTGCGCACCACGCGCATCGGCGCCAGGGCGGCCAGCTGCACCTGCACGCTGTCGGCCAGGGGGAAGGGGCGGGCGGCCAGGCGGGCGACGTCGATCGTCTCGGCGCCGGCCACCTCCACGCGCACGGGCAGGTACGGCTCGCCCGCGATGGGGGCGAAGAAGACGGGGAAGCGAGTGGCGAAGACGGGGCGGAGGGCGGCCGCCACGGCGCCGGCGGGCAGGCCGGTGCGGAGCTGGGCCTCGGCCGTCCAGTCGAACCGCAGCACCTCGCGGGCGTCGGGGCGGCCGAAGCGGTCGACGTCGCAGTTGACGTCCACCACGCGGCGGCTGGCACGGCGGAGGCGGGCGGCCAGGCGCTCGCAGACGGCTTCGAGCCCCTCGTAGTCGGGGCCGTAGGCTTCGATGCGGAAGCCCGAGATGCCGGCGCCGCTGCCGCTGTAGTAGCCTTCGGGCAGCAGCCCGCCCACGTAGAGGTAGGTCATCCCCGCGATGTGGACGGCCTGCTGGATGAGCCGCTCGCGCACCAGGTAGGGCTCGGCGGTGCGGAGGCTGGCCTCCGTGAAGCGCACCCGCAGCATCGCGCTGTGCTCGGTCACCTGGGCCACCGTGCGGGCGACGGACGGGGAGGCCAGCGCCGTGGCTTCGAAGCGCTGCAGGAGCGTGTCGGCCCGCCCGATGGGGGTGCCGGGGGGAAAGCCGATGCTCACCCGCACCTCGGGCGCCGCCTCGAAGTTCCAGCGCCGCCCGAAGGTGGTCTTGCGGAAGAAGGGCCGGCCGACGCCGCCGAGCACCGCCTCGACGGTGGGGCGCACGGCCTGCACGGCCTCATGGCCGAGCGTCGCGTTGTAGAGATCGGCCAGCCGGCGGGCGGGCGTGGACCAGTCGTCTTCCGGCGCCAGGCGGGCCGGCAGCCACCACAGCGGCAGGCCGAGGGCCAGCACGAGGGCTGCCAGCGTCAGCCGGGGGAAGCGGGCGGCCAGCCGGTAGGGC